>JARLHF010000065.1 GCA_031292375.1 Chlamydiales bacterium | reverse complement strand
TATAACGCAGGCTTTCAGCCTGCAAATTACGTGCTGAGGGCACCTAAGGCGTGTGCCCTAGGCTTTTATAAATCAGGCTTTCAGCCTGAAATAGTTGCAAGTATAATTTTCAGGGCATCAAAGCAATAATGCAGGCCTTCAGCCTGCAAATCACGTGCTGATGGCACCTAGGGCGTGTGCCCTAGGCTTTTATAAATCAGGCTTTCAGCCTGAAATAGTTGCAAGCATAATTTTCAGGGCATCAAATTATAACGCAGGCTTTCAGCCTGCAAATTACGTGCTGAGGGCACCTAAGGCGTGTGCCCTAGGCTTTTATAAATCAGGCTTTCAGCCTGAAATAGTTGCAAGTATAATTTTCAGGGCATCGCCCTGTATTATAAAAGCCTAGGGCACACGCCCTAGGTTACTCCAAAACATGATTTGCAGGCTGAAGGCCTGCTTTATAGTATCCATGTTGGCTTTCAGCCTGAAATAGTTGCAAGCATAATTTTCAGGGCATCAAAGCAATAACGCAGGCCTTCAGCCTGCAAATTACGTGCTGATGGCACCTAGGGCACACTCCCTAGGCTATTCCAAAAAATGACATAAAACCCCTCCTCCATTCCCCTATGAAAGTGCAAGCCAGGTCCTAAACCTAAGTTTTCAGCAAACATCTCAAACAATTCGATGCTTTCACTCTTTTGTAAGAGCCGAATACATGCATCACCTATGTTAAAAATCTTCATCAATAGCCCCTGGTTTTAGTGCGTCTTTAAATGTTCTAAAAGCACATTAAAGTCCCAAACAAGCGTATCTATTGAGTAGATAAACATTACATCCTTATCTAGCTTCTTCTGAAATTCATCCATCTTATTTTCATGCAAATCTGCAAATCCAAATACAGGCCTTCCCATTCCAGATACTTGCCCAACTTCCACTGCAAAGTCAATTCCATAGTGTCCATCATCTACGAAGTATGCAAGGAATATGTCTGAGTTCTTTATTAATTTCATATTAGACTCAAATATGTCCTTTGTTTCCATATTCTGTTTTGTAAATTCTGCAGCATATTTCACTGAAAATCCGACTTTTTCTAGCTTATCAGCAAGCTTTCGAGTCTTTTCCTTATGCCTATTTGGGGCACAAATAAATATTTTTTTCATTTTATTACCCTTATTTTTAATTAAAAAAATTGACTATATAGAATGGGAACAAACAAACTGAAAGATATACACAAACAAGCTCAAGAATGGGACTTGTTTGTGTATAGATCTTGTTCATGCGCTCTTTTGCTTCCAAATACGCTCAAAAATTGCGATACTCTCATCTATTCCTGGAATGATTGAGCGCCCATCCAGAAGCTCTTCAGTAGTTAACCATTCAGCTCTCACATGCTTATCCTGTTCAAGAGGAACCTCTATTTGCTCTTCTTCTGCAGGAAATGCGCATTGATATATTTCGAAAACAAAATCTGTATGTTTTGAAGGATTGTCCTCACGAGGCTCTCGTACATAAACTTCTCTTGCTTCAGGAATTTTTCCATCTGCTTGCTGTTGTCGAATATTTTTTCCCGTTTCTTCAAGAACCTCTCTAATCATTGCATCTGTATATGTTTCCCCATCTTCAACTTTTCCTGCAGGAAGTCCCCAGTGATAGGACCAGTCAATTTTTTTCTGCCCCTCTTTTGCTCTATCTCTTTGTAGACAAAGTATTTTTCTAACAGTAACTACGTTGCCATCTACATCCACCAAATTAGCATCAAGATAGCACACACAAGCAACTATTTTGCATTTTATTGGCTTAAAATCAGCTGGGCGCTCTTCGAGCGATTCAAAAACAATTCGTGTTTTCTCTGCAGTCGAGCTAGAACTAGCTATTGACCCAGATATTTCTGTCCTATCCACGCAAGATGTACTTGGTGAGTAAGATGTTTGAGTTACAGGTATAGTAACTGATGACATAAAAACCTCTTGATAATTAATGATTTATAAAAATTTATTTTAATAAACTTATTCACTTTCTATGTGGGCTAAAATTGACTTTACCCTTTCTTCTATAGTATCTTTAGGGATAAAAATGATTTTAAACCCAAGGTTTCTATAACTCTCTTTTATTTTTTCTCCGATAGCTAGAGATTCCTCATCTGCTTCAGCTCTAATTTCAGTTTGTTCAGTAAATCCCAAGTGTTCTATAAAAAAAACAGTTCTAGAATAATATCCCTCTCTAACGACCTCTTGAACATTATGCTGTAACTCTGCGGTGGGAACTGCACCGAAATGCAAGCAATAACTCATTGTATCAATAGGAGATCGATCAAAAAATGCCATATGAACATTTTTTGCTAAGAGTTCTTGTTGACGCTGTTTTTGCAGCGCTACTATTTTTTCACGAAAGCCATCTAATGCCCAAGGAGTTTCTATTCCTAAAGAAAGCTCTCGACTAATTACATCAGCAGCAGCTTCCATTCCAACAGAGTAGCTGTTTGCAAGCTTGTTAATGATAGAGGTTTTACCAACACCTGGGCCTCCTGTGATAATAAAAAATCTTGGGTTTACACTTAAATCTGAGCAATTAGATTCAATATAATTTGTAATAAATGCCGTAGAAGTCCCTACTGGCTCACTTATAGCACTCATAACTCATTTTCCTTAAAATTTCTGTTTAGTTTAAAAAGACTCCATTGCTGCGATGTAGACTTCCAAAACCGTAATTTTTTGCAATATGTATTAAATGTTCTTGTACGTAACCACTCCAACCTTGCGTTGCTATATCTTCTAAATTTTCTAGCATCCAGCTATGTGATAATCCTGTATGTCCCAGCGCTTGTTGCTCACTGCTTTCCTCAAATGCTTTATAAACTGGCTGAGCAGAATAAAATTGTTTTCTTTTCTGAAAATCTGCAAATCTTTCTACACCCTCTTTTAAGATCTCCCAAATACTTGGAGTTTGACCAACAGTTGCTTGAGCACCTAAAAAACTAACCGTCATGACCCTCTGGGATAAATCATCAGTAAGAAAAGAAAAATCTCCCTCTTTACAGTCACTTAAAGGATGCTGAAGGACTCTAGGACCTGCTAACCTAAAGCTCATCTCATCAATTTCCTCTTTTTGTTTTTCTAACCGCGCTAATAATCCACTATTACCTTCACTACCTTCCAAAATATTTGTAAGTGCATCATAACACACTTGATTTACGCCTTTTGCATAAATACCTTGAACTAATCGAACTACAGCTACATATTGACAATCTCTAGTGCCAAATTCTTTGAAGTACTCTTCTGCAAGTTTTTGTAAGATTCCAGTAGCTGTAAAGTCCACGCCACCTTGATAAGTATAAATTTCATCAATATTTCTTGTAAATAGCTCTTGCTGGTCATCTTGAGCGCGAATTGCATTGTAGGCTATAACACCATGTCGAATTACTGCAGGAGAAAGGTTCCATATTTTACCACTAATACATCTAAAATTACCCTCTTCTATAGTAACTGGAGGATAAAACTTCTTACTGGACGCTCTATCAACAATGCTCATTACCTGCCTTAAACTCTCTGATAAGTCAGAAATACGCTCTTTTAAAGCCTTTATTTCTTCAGCCTTTTCATATATTCGACAACCCTCTTTCCCTGTATAAAAGTAGTGTACAAGACTTTTAGGTAGAACCTTGCGCCCTGCTTGTACAATATTTTCTTGTGCAAGAAATGCGTCTAATAAAACTAGAGATCTACTTTGTAATAAAAAGAATTTTTCTTCATGAACAATCTTATTATAAATTTTTATAAAAGTAGAGCGTAACAGACTTGGAACATAAGATCCCGCAAGCACGTCATCCTCGGGTATTAATTGCTTAACGCATTTATCATAAAGTATAAATGCCTTTTTAATTTCACCTGCATTAGGAATAAAGCTTCCTTCTCCATCAATGCCCTCAACGGCTTTTCTTAATAAATCTTTTTGATCTTTGGCAAGAAAGGTCAAGCTTTGTAAATAAATTGCAAGAATATCTTTTTGAGAATACCTTATTCCCTTTGAATTTGTAACTAGCTCATCCAGAGACAAACATATACTATTTGTTCCGTGTGTATGAGGCGAAACTAACGAAAAACTACTAGAAGCCATAAAAACCACCCGTATATTATTATTTATTGATACTGCCGCTTGCTGGCGCCTAAAAGGAGGACCTTTAACTCTTAAAAATCTCCTTATCAGCATTTAATGGCTAGGGAGTATATCAAAAGTAGAAGTATTCAAAATACCGTAATGATTACGGTAACCCCTCAAAAAGTGTCTATTGATTTCTGACTGAGCATAATTTTCAGGGCATCGAATTATAACGCAGGCCTTCAGCCTGCAAATTACATGCTGAGAGCACCTAGGGCGTGTGCCCTAGGCTTTTATAAATCAGGCTTTCAGCCTGAAATAGTTGCAAGCATAATTTTCAGGGCATCGCCCTGTATTATAAAAGCCTAGGGCACACGCCCTAGGTTACTCCAAAACATGATTTGCAGGCTGAAGGCCTGCGTTATAGTATCCACTTGACCTTGTTTGTGTATAGATAAGCAAGTGCGTCAGCTACAAGATAGAGAGAACCTGCAACAACAATGGGCGCTCCAATAGAATTTGCTTTTTTAAGTGCCTCCTGGAAGCTATTACAAGCATATTTTGCAAGAATCATCTTTGATAAATTTTCAAGTGTTTCTGACTTTTCCGTTGCAATTTTTGTCAAAATTACTTCCTTAGCAATGCCTTTAAGGATAAGTCCTGTTTCCTTTACACTTTTTCCAATAAGTGCTCCATAGATAAGTGTCACCTGATTGCTGCCAAAATATTTTTCAATAAAGTCTACAAGTGCTATAGCCCCCTGAACGTTATGAGCGCCATCTATAAGAATTTTTGGAAGAGCATTGCCCTGTTCAATAAGTTGACAGCGCCCTGGCCATACACTTTTTTTTAAACCATTTTCAATCGTGCTAGAAGAAATAGAAGGTAATATTTCTTGCACAGCTGCAACACTCAGTGCCGTATTCCAGCGCTGATGATCCCCTAAAAGAGGAGATTTATACCTGTCAAGATCACTTGCAGTAATCACTTTTAAAGGACTATCTACTTCTTTTGCCCTTTCGAATAAAACATCCATAACCTCTTTTTCTTGTAACAGAGTAATAGAGGGGATTTTGGACTTAATAATACCCGCTTTTTCCCTTGTAATTTCTTTTAGAGAATTTCCTAAATAACTCATGTGGTCAAAGCCAATAGATGTAATTACAGAAAGCAGCGGAGTAATCACATTAGTAGAATCCAGCCTTCCCCCAATACCCGTTTCAAAAATAACAATATCGACTTGTTTTTTTTTGAACCAGGAAAGTGCAATCATCGTTGTGATCTCAAAGAAATGTGCATCGGGGATAAGATTCTCTATCAATGCAAGCTCTTCTCGTAATTCCTCGTCAGAAATTTTTTGACCATTAATTTGAAAGCGCTCATGATAAGAAAGAAGGTGGGGCGAGGTGTAAAGGCCTACAGAAAGACCTGCTTCCTTAAGAATAGATGCGCACATAGCAGCAACAGAGCCTTTACCATTAGTGCCTGCAATATGTATGAAGCGTAAATCTTTTTCTGGATGATTCAATGCCCTGCAAAGAGCTTGCATCTTTGCAAGAGAGTGCCTTGGCTCTCCACCGCGCTTTTGGAATAATAGGTCTAAGTAGTTTTGCTGCATTAGACTTCTTGCGTAATTACATTTGCTTGTTAAAATTGTCTTTTTTTGCATCTTTATCGTTAAATTTTTCAACCATATGTTCACATATGCTCTCAAAATTTATCAATAAATCTATTCAAAAAATTTCAATTTTTCTAAGCAAAGCTAATTATGCAAGAAGTCTATTATAAAAGCAATTAAGTTCCTCGTGATTTGTCCAAAAGATACTGCCAGCGCTCAAATAACTTATCTAATTTTGTTTGAGCAAACCCTAGGGCTACATAGCCTTCTTGCACCTTTTGAGGATCTGCATGAACTACTGGATCATCTAGTTTTTGCTGTAAAGTTTCTAATTCCAGCTCAGCTCCCATGATAGCTTGTTCCATGCCCTCAAGTTCTTTTTGCTCTTTATAAGATAATTTTTTGGATGGTTTATCACTTACTGCGGATGAAGGTTTAAAAAGCTCTTCTTTTTTCTGAGAAAAACTTGTAGCAGCAAGTGATTGCTCAAATTGGCGTAAATCAGCAAAAAGTTGCTGCTCTAGATTACTTCCAAGGCCTAAAATTTGAGTGCAAATATTATCCATCAAAGCGCGATCATGCGTAATTAAAACAACCGCACCTGCAAATTCTTTTAAGCTCTCTTCGATAACTTCTAGTGTCTCTATATCTAAGTCGTTTGTTGGTTCATCCAAAAAAAGCACATCAGCAGGCTCTAGCATCAGCTTTGCAATTAAAATTCTTGCTCGCTCACCACCTGATAAACATTTTACAGGTATTGTTAAACGATCTGCTTGAAATAAAAACTTTTTTGCCCATCCATTGACATGAATCGATTGACCGCGGTAATTTACCATATCTCCATTAGGTGCAAGTGCTTCTTTTAAAGAAATTTCAGGAGGTATGTGCTCTCTATGTTGATCAAAGTAGACTAAGCGAAGATCCTCTGCATACTTTACTGTTCCCATATCTTGGGGAACAACACCTGCAAGAATCTTTAATAGTGTTGTTTTACCTGTGCCATTTTTGCCTACAATACCTATTCTACTTCCAGGAGAAAGGTTTAAGTCTATCCCTTTAAAAAGAGTTTTTCCATCTATTGACTTACCAATATTTTTTGCAACAATGAGTTTTCTAGTTTCCCTCTCAGAAGCTGAAAATTCAATATTCACCTTGTGCGTTTTATTACGCTTTCGAACGGCTGCAAGCTCATTGATTAACTCATGCGCCCTTTGAACACGTGATTCTGACTTTGTAGTACGAGCCTTTGGTGAGCGTTTAAGCCAGTCAATTTCATCGCGTACAACGGATGCAAGCCCTCTTTCTTGCTGCAATTGTGCTTCTAAAAAGGCATCTCTATGAGTTGCAAACGTACTCATCTTGCCACCTGTCATAAATAGACCTTGTGGATAGCATTTGTTCAATTCAAGCACTTTGTTAACTACATTTTCTAGGAAATAGCGATCATGACTGATCACAATATAGGTGATTTTTTCTTTTGCTAAAAACTTCTCTAACCAAAGAATGCCCTCTAAATCTAGGTGGTTAGTAGGTTCATCCAAGAGAAGAAGGTCTGGCTCTATCATCAAGGCTCTTACAATATCCAGACGTTTTTTCCACCCGCCAGAAAGAAGTGTTGCATCTTGAGAAAAATCCGTAAATTGCGCTTTTCCAAGAAGTATTCTTGCTCGTGTTAAAAGCTCTTCAGGATCTTCATTTAACACATGATCAACAAGAACTTGTTCTAATGATTTGGAGGGAAATTCAGGTACCTGACTTGCATATCCTACACGAAGACCTTGTCTTTTAGCAATCGATCCAGAGTCTGCCTTTTCAAGGCCCATTAAAATTTTCAATAAGGTAGACTTACCAGCGCCATTTGGGCCGATTAATCCAAGGTGGTCTCCTTGCGATACCACAAAAGAGATCTCTTCAAACAAAACTTCTGTTCCAAAAGACTTTGATAAAGAGTGAATACTTATTAATGATGTCATGCTAACCACTCATCTAATTTTGATATAATTACGGGATGTGCAACTACATCATAAAACCTTTCATAATGCTCTGCTTGTAAAAGTTTTTCATTATCTGTAAGTGCCTTTGGAAAGTGATTTAAAGCTGTAAAAGAGATCCGATCTGTTTTAGGGTCATGAATGGACCACTTTTTAACCTTTCTTTTAAAGGCGGATTCTCTATTTGCAAGTGTGGATGCTGCAACTAATGATAAGTCTTCTACTATAGAAGGTGTAAATCGGTCTAAAAAAAATGTATCGACTTTATTTGCAAGCTTTCTTGTAACATAGAGCTGAAAAGCATAAAAAATAGGCTTTGGCAAAGATCCTTTTAAATAAGCCATTAGAGAGTCCAAAGAGCAAGATCCCCTTACCTGTAAAGGATAATGATCTCCTCTTATTTCATTTTCTTTCCCCAATACATTTGTTATATATTCTATAATCCTATTTGTATGTATAGGTTTAGTGGAATCTACATTAAAATCAACTAAATTATTAATAAATATTTCATTTGCAACCTTGTTTAAAGGACAATGTGTGAATTTTGCGGAGTACGTCTTCCACTTATCTCTATCTGAAATTTGAGCTCCTTGACCCGTATTATATATTTTAAAAGTACATTCTTCATTACTTTCGCGAGTAATTTTATAAATAATCGCATGAGTAGATGTTCCTGCTGGAAGTGTTAAAGACTCCCCTACTGCTAATTTTTTAAGTTCTTCAGTAAAATCTAAACTAAATTTTGAGGTGACTTTTACTAGATCTACAAACTCTGTATTCACACATTTTTCTATAAGCTCGTGAATACTCATAACTTTTTCAATACCTTGTTGAAGGCCTATAAGCGCTTTTTTAATAAGTTCTAAGTCAATTGCGCTCAATTCCCCTTCATATTCATCTATAAAATTACTTAATTCATTAAATAACATCCGATAGGATAGAACAAAAAAACCTCCAGCTAAGTCCAGATTCTCCTCTTGATCTGATTCTAAACGTGGAAATAAGAAAAATCCTTTTAAGTTAAGATCTCTTTTTTCTATACGGCTAATCTTTTCTTCCATATAGGTATGATCTTGTTCCTTTCCAAATTGAGAACAAAGAGACTCTACTTGTTTTAAGATAGCAATGGTTTGTCTCTCTCCTCTAGAAAAAATACCAAAAAAATTAAGTATGCGCCAAACCCACGACTTTGTTCTTGTTACCCTGTCTGCAATTGTTTTTAAATTATTTGACAATTCATCATATCTATTAACTTGGTAGGAGCCTTCTGGCAATTTAGATATATTTTCTGGCAAAACATCTTTTACAACAGATGCTATTTTTTCCAATTCTTTGGAAACAAGCAAATTTCCATCAGATGCATACTTTGCAGTAAGTTCCAAAGCCTCTTTAAACTGACGATTAGGATCAAATTCAAAAGCCATTTTAACCTACATTATGTCTAATAAAAAAAGCCGATAAATAAAAAATACTTACCGGCTTAATCTTAAAAAAAGAGACCCTAATTAAGCAATAGCTTTGAAGCTATTTTTATCATTTTCATCTTCTGTAGATGCAAGCATCATGTCAGAAGATGTTTTGTTGTCATCATCATCATCATCGCTATCTACATCGTCTGTAGATGCAAGCATCATACCGGAAGATGTTTTATTGTCTTCATCATCACTATCTTCATCGTCTGTTGTAGATGCAAGCATCATACCAGAAGATGTTTTGTTGTCTTCATCATCACTATCTTCATCATCTGCAGATGCAAGCACGAGCTTAGAGACGATTTCTTCTTCGCTATTTGTAGATGCAAGTCTCAATGATGGATTATCTCCATTTTCATTTTGATCGTCTACTGAGTAATTTAGAATAACATTTTCATCATCAGCAACTCCATTCATGGCTGGACTTGCAAATGCAAATGTACTTATAGATAATATAGCCGTTAAAGCGCTTTTCAATTTCATTTTATTCCTCTCTTATTAATTAGGGATTACAAATCTTCCAGCCATGTTATCAACGCGGAGTTTTTCAAGGCTGTAACAAGGCTATCAAGGCTAGAGTATTAGCGTCAAGTCAAAAGATATATTTTTTATATCAATATAGATTAACTTTTAAGTTTATAAATTAAAAACCTTTTTTTTAGAAGATAGTACTTTATTCCTAGAAAAAAAAGTAAAAAGTGTTACTACAAATAGCCCCACAAGAAGCCACCCCATCAGATAAAAACAATCATCAAGAGCAAGTGCTATCGATTGCCTTGTAAGATAGTCTTCAAGCTGAGCGTCTGCAGAAAGCCCCTTAAGCCCTACAAGAAACGCTTTGGAAAAAAAATCCGCTGTCTGCTGTGAAAAGTCTGTAAGGGCACTTCCTAGCCTTTCATGATAAAATACAGTCCTTCTTTGCCAAAGGATAATATAAAGAGAGGCTCCAAAACCACAAGCAAGAGCCCTTGTCATCTGAAACCATTCAAGAACTTGAACTGCTCGCTTACTAGAAAAGCTCTCAAAACTAATCTGAAAAAGGGGGGGTAAAAATAGTGCCAGACCAAATCCTGCTAAAATCCTAGAAAATGCAATTCTTTCAAAATTTACATCCACATTAAAAATTGTTGTATGAAAACAAGAAACAACCAGTATAGCTATAGCCAGAAGCAGTGGAATTCTTCGATCGCACCCTATTTTCTCTTGGATTAAATAATTTGGTAATATTCCAGCAATGGCCATTGTTCCAATTAAAAGAGCGATCCAAAGAGGCGTAAAATTGACATAAAGAGCAAGCCAGAACACTAAGAGAATTACCATACCAAAATAAGCTGAAAACAATAGGCTCAAACTAAGTAGTGCAAACACAAATAAGGGACGTGTAAGCATCCGAAAATTGATAATAGGAAAAGGATGGGAAAAAAAACGAAAGACCACAAAAATTAATGAGATAAAACCTATGATCAATAGTGCTATAACAAGTTGTGAGCGAAACCAATCAAGTTCTTGCCCCGCTGTAAGCACAGTTCCAATAGCTGTGACAGCAATGAACAAACATATATATCCAAAGCCATCAAAAGGCACTTTTGGATTGTTTTCTTCACTTTTCATAAAACTAAGTATAAACGCTAAGATAAGCGCAATAAAAGCATCGAAGTAAAATAGATAGCGCCAATTGTATTCGTAAGCAACAATACCTCCAATGCTCACACCTACAACAGGACTTACTATGGCAATTGTAAGAAGTGCAGACGTGATACCAACACTCTTTGGAAGCAGCCTTGAGATTTGATAATAAAAAGGTCCACAAACTAGTCCCTGAATAAATCTTAAAACAACAAAAATGGGAAAGTTTAAAGAGAGCGCACAAAACCATGAAACAAATGCAAAGAGAACTAAACAATAAAGAAGTGATTTTTTAGCGCCTATTTTATCAACTAAATACTTACCTAAAGGTATTCCAAGAGCATTTGCTATGGCAAAAAAAGTAACGGGATATGTTCCTGTAAATTGACTTCCTCCAAGATCACTTACGATATATAATCCAGACATCAATGGCAGCGTTGTATTCATGATAAGCAAAGAAGATACCGAAAGGAGAGTAATTAAAAATCCTATCTTCATAATTGATTTACAAGGCATTGAAGGTTTACATCTAGTTCTTTTTTTATCACATTCAAAGGTCTGTCTGCATACTCCATAAGTGTTGGATCTAAGTTTTCTTCTATAATTTCTGCAACCATTTTTAAATCACCCAATTCCTCTTCTCTAAAAATCGTTGTTGAATAAGTAGGTGATCCTTCTGTGGAATTGGGCACGCGCAAACCTCTTTGATCTCTTAAATTCACTGTTGCTTCCATAGAAAGTCCAATACGCAGTGGGTATTTTTTTAGTTCTTCTGGATCCAATCCAACGCGCACTGGAAGGCGTTGTACAATTTTAATCCAGTTTCCAGATAGGTTTTGTGGAGGAAGAAGTGAAAATGCATTTCCAGCAGCTCCTGGAAGCCCTAGAATAATACCCTTAAACACAATATCATCTCCATAAAGATCTGAAGTAATTTTTACTTTTTGTCCAATACGCATATCTGTAAGCTGCGTTTCTTTAAAGTTGGCATTTACCCAAATTTGATCGAGTGGAATGACGCTCATAAGAGGATTACCAGCGTTTACCCACATGCCTACTTGAATTTTTCTTTGTGCTGCAAGCCCCTCAACAGGAGAATAGATATCACAACGATACAATTGAACATATGCATCCCTTAACCTGTCAGCTACACTTCTAACAAGGGGATGACTCATAATAGAAGTTCCTTGCACCAAAGAGAGTGCTTGGTTGAAAAGCGTCTCTGTTTTTTTATAATCATAATGAGCAGAGCGAAGAGCTGCAACGGCGTGTTGAAAATCCTCCAGAGAAACACCCGCTGCTGCAAGTACATCGAGCCTGTGCTGATAATCTTGCGCGGCTTTAATTAGAATGGCCTCTTTTATTACAAGCTCTGCTCTGTAGACAAAAACTTGATGAAAAAGCTGAGACACTTCTCTTGTAGTGTTTGCAAGATCTTTTTGAGATTTTTCTAGTGCAATACGAGAATCTGTTTTATCTAGTTCAACAAGTAATTGTCCTTTTTTAACAAGATAAGTATCATCTGTATAAATGGATTGTATAAAGCCAGGACGAAGGGGCGTAATGTAGACCTGATTGCCCTCTACATAAGCATCATCTGTATATTCAATAAAGCGCAAATAAAACAGCCAAAATAAAAATCCTAATAAAACAAGTAATAAACAGATCCCAAAATAGCATAAAGCAAACTTTTTTCTTTTTTTCTGTGGAGGTGTATTGCTAGTTGTCATATTTTTTTAGTGGGATACACTCTGCATGGTAGCCACCACCCAAAGCCTTGATTAATTTTATTGTTACTAAATATTGATTATAAATAAGCGTTACATCTTCTAATTCTTTATCAATAAGCTCTTCTAGATATTGGTAAACGGCAAGGAAATTGTCTAAGCCCTTTTCTTTACGAAGAACTGTAAGCTCATAGCGTTGTTTAGATCGCTCGATTACAAGATTCTGCAATGCCTTTTGTTCGTACACAGACCTTCCAAGGGCAAGTAAGTCAGCAACTTCTCTTGCACTATCTAGTAATAGCTGGTTATAGGCATAAATAGCTGCATTAAAATCTGCCTTGCGAGCTCTAATGTTTGCTCCAATTGCACCGGCAGTAAAGATTGGCAAATAAAGAGCTGGAGTTACACTTGCTGTGATGCTTCTTGCTTGAAAAATTTGAGAATATAAAGCACTTTCCACGCCTACAAGGCCTGCCAGATTAATATTGGGATAATAATCAGCCATGGCAGCTCCCACTTCATGAGCAAGTGCTTCTGCTCGCCAAATCGTTGCCATAAGATCTGGCCTTCTTGCAAGTAAGTTGAGAGACACATCACATGGGATTGCGATCTTTTCAGGAATAGGTGACAAGCATTCTGTAATGTTAAGACACTCGTCAGGACCTCTTCCAGCAAGAGTGTTGATTACATGTTTATTAACTGCAATTTCCTCTTCAATACTTGCAACAAGCTTTCCTGCTTCTAAAACTAGCTCCTCAGAAAGGAGAGGATCCAGCTTAGACAATAATGCTTTTTGTAATAATAGTTGCTGCAACTCAAACGCATCTTTTCGCACACGATAAAGTCTTAAATAAAGCTCTCTTCTGATGAGATTAGTTTTAAGAGCAAAATAACTTTGTGCAAGCGCTGTTGTTGTTACTAAAATCACTTCTGCAGATTCCGCTTTTGCTGCTTGCTCCCTTCCAAGGGCTGCAGCAAATAGATTTGCATTTTGCCCCCAAAAATCAAATTCATAGGTAAAGCCAATGGAGAGGTCTACCAAGTTTGCACTAATGGGGAATTTAGGATTAAATGCCCTGTAAAGCCCATTGTGGCTTACATACTCTTTGGTATCTTCATACTCAAAAAAAACTAAAGGAAAAAGCTTTGCTCGCACAACAATCGATTCTTGCCTTGCAAGTTCAATACGCTCTCGAACTTCTTGAATAGTTGGGTTCTTACTGAGGGCTGATGCTATTAGACAATTTAAGTCGGGGGCATGAAATTCACTCCACCAGCAATCTTTTGGCCATGTACTTCTTGTAAAAAAGGGCGTGTGCATGCTTGTACAAATACTTTTCTGTAAAGAAGGAGGCGCTATAATATTTTTAACTTGTTCTTGCTTTGGCATTGATACATTACAAGATGAAAGAAGAATGACACCTAAAAATGCATTGCGTATGTTAAAAAAAGACATGGCTATAACTATTATATATGTAAAAATAAATTTTTCTGTTACATCATGCAGAATAAATAGTCAATAGAGTTTTTTAATAACCTTGCATAAGGTCAAATAAAATAAATTTAATTGCATAAATTCAATTAATCCTGTACGATATGTTCACATTTTTAATTAAACATATTATATTACTATGAGTTCCATTAATTTAACTGAAACAACACTCACCTATGAGACTAGAGAATGCAAAGCTTCTTCAACTTCATGTTCTTGCAGCTCTGGACAATTGAGGAACAGACTTATTGTTTCAGGTCTTGTCAAAATTGCTGCAGATGTTTTAACAGCGGAGCAGTTTTATGAAGCACGTGAAGAATTAAAAAATTCTTCATTCTCAATTTTTAGAAAATGGGTTCCGGTAACTCTACGTGATGAAGGTAACACACTCTATCTAAACCTTAATGTTGCAAGCATAGCAAAACGTCTCAATATTTCAAGGAACATTGTATATGCGGCTGCAAAGCGAGCTTGTAGTGAACCTCGCATTTTTCACAACTTTCTACAAAGCAAAAGTGGTGCTAACTTTCTTCAAACAGGAACAAGTGCTCTCTTTAGAAGCGCCATGCCCCACGATTCTTGCAAGAAAATCTGCAACTTTATTAGAAATGAGCGCGAAGCATTGCTTCGTGGAATAGATAAGCATGCAAGTGTTTCTTATTACCGTATAGATAATGCACTACTACGTTGTAGTAGCAGACAGAATCCTTCCCTTGAGGGAATAGAGGGTGATTTACCCTATCTTCAAATGAATCGCGATTCTTCCATCTATGTTCATTTTACAGGGCAGCCTACCCATAATGGGATGCATTTAGCCATCGATTATGATAGGGGCGCTGTTTTAATGGTTAGATCTGTTGATAAGTGGAAGACCACATCATCTGCAAACAAACTTAGTCTTGATGGCGCAAAAAACATTGCAACAACAATAAGAGTAACTGCTTTAAGAGAAGAGAAAGTTTTGTTCATCTACCCCTACTATGATAGGAACTTACAATATGAATTAGAACATCGCCAGCTTTCAACAAAGAAGCGTTTACAAATCATCTCGGATATCATTGAAGGAGCAGCTTGCCTTGCAGACAGGCAAATCGTTCATAGAAATCTTCACCCTGCAAATATCTATCTTTGCAACAAAAACAGTAGACTCCAAGCTTTTATCGGTGGCTTAGAATGCGCAACTCCTTCTAAAAATAGTGATGAAGGAAAATATAGCCTTTGGGGAATCCAAGAGCTTTTTCCTCCTGAATGTATAGCTGTACAACTTGGTCCAGAAAGAATTGACAAAAAGCTTTATGAAAATTCAATAAGACACGCAAATAGCACTAAGCGAGATGCCTGGACACTTGGTTGTATTATCAGGCAATTGATGGGAATTGCTCTTCCAAAGATAACAGCAGTTCAAAGCGTAGCTTCGCCGATCATACAACTTCCTGCTCGTAATCAAATGCCAGGAGAAGCTGACTTACTTATGCCTATAATAAATAACAGCTCACCTAGATTTACAATAGAGATAGAAAACCATTCATTAGAGTATCTCCATATGGCAGATCCTTTGACTAAATTAATCCATGATTTAGTGTGTGATCTTCAACAAATAGACCCTGAAGCGCGCCTTTCAGCAAATACTGCTCTTGCAAGACATAAAGACGCTATTAAAGTTATATTAGAGCAGCCAGATGCACAACCTCAACCTATATTAGGGCAGCCAGAAGAACAACCTTCATCACGTTCTTTTTTACGAGTAGGTTCATTTGTTGAATTTGTCTCACCAAGCTCTTTTTCCAATTTAAATCCATATGAAGATGACCCTACTTCACTAGATTTACCTACATTGTCTGAAGCAGCAGGATCGCGTTAAAGAAGGCTTTTTAGAGTACTTGCGGCTTGCGAAATTTTCGCTTGAAGAACTTTTGATTAAGACTGTATAATCGGTGAATGCAGTCACGCCCCATCACTCTAAAAAATGTTTGTGTACATAACTTACGCTCGATAAGTCTTTCTTTAGAGCCAAACCAGCTCATTGTGTTTACAGGAGTTTCTGGCTCTGGAAAGTCCTCTCTTGCCTTTGACACCATTTTTGTCGAAGGACAAAGAAGATATGTAGAATCCCTTTCTACGTTTGCAAGACGCTACCTTGGTGACCTTGCAAAGCCAGACCTTGAGCATGCCTATAACCTCTCCCCCACCATTTCTATCGAACAAAAAACTGCCGGTAAAAATCCTAGATCCACTGTTGGCACAATGACAGAAATTTACGACTACTTGCGTGTTCTTTTTGCAAGAGTTGCAAAGGGCTTTTGCCCTATCAGTAATACGCCCGTTGCCTTGCAAAGTAAAGAGCGCATCATCAAATCTGTGCAAGCACTTCCTCAAGGCAAAAAAATTCTTATCTTGGCGCCTCTTGCAAAAGGAAAAAAGGCAGGGTTTGCAGAAGATCTTCAAATGCTACAAAAGAAAGGCTTTTTGCGAGCACGTATCGACGGGAAAATCGAACTCTTGGATCAAGAAATCACTCTTGATACAAGCCTTTCCCATGATATCGATGTTGTCATTGATCGTATTGAAGTTTCTACAGAAAATTTTTCTCGCCTAGCAGAAGCTGTAACTTCTGCTCTTGAAATGGGCAAAGGCCTTTGCAGCGTGCTCGATGTAGAGAGTGAAAAAGAAACCCTCTTTTCTATGCACGCCTACTCACAAAGCTCTGGTATTTCTTATGCAGCACTAGAACCACACGATTTTTCTTTTAATAGCCCTCATGGCATGTGTACACGTTGCCATGGCCTTGGAAAAGTTGAAGACTTTGATTTAAATCTTATCATCGACGAAGACAAGAGCATTCAAGAAGATTGCTGCTCTATTGCAAGTTCTTACGCAACTGTGCGCTATGGAAACATTTATGACAACCTAGCCCGACTTTATAAATTTAATGTAAAAACTCCTTGGAAAATGTTATCAGAACAGGCAAAAAATGTCTTTCTCTATGGAAATGATCAAAAGTGGACCTCTATGCGCTTTACACACCCCATAAAGAAAAACACATGGACAGAATATGTTTCGTGGAAAGGCGTTTTGTCTGATGCAAAAACGCGTCTTGCTGATGCTAAAAGCGCTTTATATCAAAGCAAGATGCAAAAGCTCATGCATCAAGAAATTTGTCCTGCTTGCAAAGGATCTCGCCTCAAACCCTATCCATCGAAAGCTCTTCTTGCTGAAAAAAGCATCCAACAAATCACTGCATTGAGCATCAAAAATTGCCTCGACTTTTTTGAGAACATAAAACTTTCTAAAGAAGAAGAGATTATCGCTTGTGAGCTTCTTAAAGAGATCAAACAGCGCCTTTACTTTTTGATGGATGTAGGACTTCACTACCTTTGTTTAAACAGAGAATCACCCACACTCTCTGGTGGTGAGGCGCAAAGAGTTCGTCTCGCCTCGCAGATAGGCTCTGGGCTAGTGGGTGTCACCTACATTCTCGATGAGCCCTCTATTGGCCTACATCCAAGGGACAACACACGTCTTGTACAAACATTGCGCCACCTACAGGGCAAGGGAAATACTGTCATCGTAGTAGAGCATGATGAGGAGACAATATTGCATGCAGATCATGTTGTAGATTTTGGGCCAGGGCCCGGAGTCAAGGGCGGCGAAGTTATTTTTGAAGGACCTGTTAAGGATCTTCTTAAACATCCCTCCTCTCTCACAGGAAAATATCTCTCTGGAAGATTGCAAATTGCTATCCCTAAAAAGAGAAAGAAACCCTCCAAAGATTGTATCAAAATTTTAGGAGCTTCCCATAATAACTTAAAGTCTATTGATTTAGAAGTGCCACTTGGCCTCTTTGTTGCTATTACAGGTGTTTCTGGCTCTGGAAAATCCTCTCTTATCTCAGATATTCTCTACCCACTTCTTGCAAATTCTCTTCACAAAGCAGAATTACCTGTTGGGAAATACAAAGAGCTCTTGGGTATTGAAAAAATTGATAAGGTAATAGCCATCGATCAAACACCTATTGGAAGGATACCACGATCTAATCCTGCAACATATATCAAAGTTTTTGATGAAATTAGAGACCTCTTCAGCATGCTTCCAGAAAGCCTTGCAAAAGGATATAAGCCAGGACAATTTAGTTTCAATGTCAAACAAGGCTCCTGTACAAACTGTTCTGGAATGGGTCTTATAAAAATTGATATGGATTTCATGGAGGATGCTTGGGTCACTTGCGAGATATGTAAGGGCAATAGATTTGATGAGGAAACACTCAGTGTTAAATTTAAAGGCAAATCGATCAACGACGTTCTTCAAATGAGCGTACTTGATGCCCATGCATTCTTTTCAGCCATTCCAAAAATTGCTCATCAACTAGAAATGCTCATCAAAGTAGGCATGGGATATATCCAACTTGGACAACCATCGACGACACTTTCTGGAGGGGAAGCACAGCGCATCAAACTTGCAAAAGAACTTATCCGCCCCTCTACTGGCAAAACTCTCTACATTTTAGATGAGCCCACAACAGGGCTTCACTTTCACGATATTGCAGAGCTTTTAAAAGTCCTACACACACTGGTCGATCGCGGTAATACAGTAGTTGTCATTGAGCACAATATGGATGTTGTCAAAACTGCCGATTGGATCATCGATATGGGTCCAGAAGGTGGAGATGATGGCGGAAAAATCGTTGCAAAAGGCACTCCCGAGCAAATATCGCTTCTTAAAACACCTACAGGGCATGCACTATCTGTTGCCTTAAACAATAGCTACCTTGAACTTGTTGCAAAAGAAAAAAAGAAAAAGAATAAAAAAGATGCTATCATCCAAAATATCACCGTGATGGATGCTGAAACACATAATTTAAAGCGCGTCTGTGCAACCATTCCAAGGGAAAAAATTACAATCTGTACAGGGCCTTCTGGCTCTGGTAAAAGCTCTCTTGCTTTTGATACTATCTACGCAGAGGGTCAAAGACGCTATACAGAATCACTCTCTCCTTATGCAAGACAGTTTGTAGAGCAAATGCCAAAACCAAAAGTGGGCAGTGTAGAAGGATTATCCCCTTCTGTTGCAATCGAACAAAAAGCACATGCTGGAAATCCAAGGTCAACAGTTGGAACGCTTACAGAGATCTATGACTATTTGCGCCTTCTTTTTGCAAGAAGTGGTATCGCCTATTGTCCAGAGACTAAAGAGAGAATTTGCTCTATTAGCAAAGAGTTTATAGTAGAAAAAATTCTCTTGTTTCCAGAGGGCACACCTATCTATATTCTTGCACCCATAGAGATTACTTCCTCTGAGAGTTTTGAAGAGGTACAAGAAAAACTTGCCCGCAAAGGCTTTTTAAGAATTTATCTCAATGGATCTTTCTTCGAGCTAGATGAAAAAATTCCTTATATACGAGGAAGGAAGAATAAGCTCTTTTTAGTTGTTGATAGATTAAAAGTCTCATCCAACATTAAGTCAAGGCTCTTTGAGGCAATAAGTACTGCAGCAGAGATCTCTTGCGAAAAAGTATCCCTCATCAAAGACAACGAAGAAATTCATTTTAACCTATCTTTTTCCGTAGAAAGTACAGGAAAATCCTACCCTCCAATAACCCCTCAAAGCTTTGCCTTTAACACGCACTCTGGCATGTGTCTTGACTGCCTTGGCCTTGGCACTCAATACGGAGCGAACCTTGCAAAATTTCCAGACATCATGCAGTTAAATGTCACAGGCCTTCTTAATCTTGTCTGGAATAAGGGAAAATCTCGTAACATCTATAAAATTATCCATGAAATGAAAGCTTTTTTTGAAGAAGAAAAGATTTCTCTAGAAGATCCCCTCTCAGATTTACCACCAGAAAAACTGCAGTTGTTGATGAATGGTTCTCCACCAGAAAAGTGGTATGAAACTAAATCAGGATTTTCATACCAATGGAGGGGTATAAACCCAGTCTTTGCAAAAGCGGGACATAAAGCTCATTTTTTTATCAAAGAAAAAATAATTCCTTGGCTACATGAAATGGTTTGTCCCTCTTGCAAAGGCTCTAGACTCAATCCACTTGCATCTCATGTAGAAGTCCACGGTAAAACAATGCATGAAGTCTGCTCTCTTCCAATCCTTTCTCTACTCTCCTTTTTACAGACAATTACCCTATCCAAAGAGCAAAGTACGCTACTGGAAGAAGTCTTAAAGCAATTAATAAACCGTCTTAATTTTCTTATAGAAGTAGGCCTTCATTATATCTCACTAGATAGAACAGCGCCTACTCTAAGTAATGGAGAAGCACAACGCATACGCCTTGCACGCCAGCTAGGAAGTGGCTTAACGGGTATTCTCTATGTCCTCGATGAGCCAACAGTAGGTCTTCATCCAAAAGAGATTGAACTACTCAATAATTGCCTGAAAAAACTTAAAGATCTTGGCAACACTCTTTTACTTGTCGAGCACGATCCGATGACGCTCTCTTTAGCTGACTACATCATCGACATGGGACCAAAAGCTGGTAGTGAGGGCGGACATATCGTAGCTAGGGGTACTTTAGAGGAAATTAAAAATAATCCTAATTCCCTTACAGGAGCTTATCTCTCAGGAAAAAACTCTGTTGCTGTTCCCAAAACAAGAAGATATGCAAAAAGTGGATCTCTTTTCATAAAAAATGCTACTATGCATAACTTAAAAAACATCTCTCTTGAGCTTCCAATTGGCCTTTTAACATGCATTACAGGCGTTTCTGGCTCTGGGAAATCGACGCTCATTCACGATTTTCTCCATCCCCTAGTACAAAGGGGTGTAGGTAGAAAAGATGCGCTATCTTCCGATGATGGCTCTATTTCTGGCTTAAACCATTTTGATAAAGTCATTATGATAGACCAAAACCCAATTGGTCACACTGTTCGCTCCAATGTTGTAACTTATGTAGAGGCCCTAACTTGCTTGCGCGAATTTTTTGCAAAAATACCCAAAGCAAAAGCTATGGGGCTGCAACCTAAACACTTTAGCTACAATCATAGAGCAGGTATGTGTACGGGTTGCCAAGGTCTTGGGTATAAAAAGATTGAGATGCACTTTCTTCCACCTGTTGTCATCACGTGTCCAGATTGCAAAGGCCTTCGCCTAAATCCAAGAAGTCTAGAAGTTCTATACATGGAAAAAACTTTTGGAAATATACTCCAAATGACTATCAAGGATGCTCTTGTCCTCTTTGCAGCGCACCCTAAAATTAAGCGCATTTTTGAGACTCTCTCTTCTGTGGGTCTTGGCTATTTACAACTAGGACAAGAAATTGCAACGCTCTCTGGAGGGGAAGCGCAGCGCTTAAAACTTAGCCGCGAACTTGCAAAACGCTCTACAGGTAAAACGCTCTACCTACTTGATGAGCCAACAACAGGTCTTCATGCTGATGATATCAATAAACTTGTATCTGTTTTACAAAGGCTTGTTGACAAAGGAAATACAATGATCGTGATCGAACATCAGCTTGATCTTATCCGCTCTTCTGATTACATCATCGATTTAGGCCCAAAAGCTGGAAGTGAGGGAGGTTTTGTCGTTGCAACAGGTACACCAGAGGCTATCGCAAAAAATAAGCACTCCATCACCGGCCCCTACCTATAAACTTTAAAAAAACTTGCTTTACTTTGTGCTACTTGGGTTGAAAATGGCTTCTTAAGTATCACTGATGCATCAAATAGAGGAAGAAAATACAAGCTATCAAAACAATACCAAAAGCTAATCATATGAATAGACTTCTTGCGTAATTACATTTGCTTGTTAAAATTGTCTTTTTTGACATCTTTATCGTTAAATTTTTCAACCATATGTTCACATATGCTTGAAAAATTTATCAATAAATCTACTCAAAAAATTTCAATTTTTCT
>JARLHF010000064.1 GCA_031292375.1 Chlamydiales bacterium | reverse complement strand
TTAATGAGTAAACCTAGTTCATGTCTTGTTAAGCGCAAGTATGTAAGAAGTTGAACAGAATGAATAGGATGCTCTTTCTCTGTTGCTTTAATTTCAATGATAATTTTATTTTCAACTAGGATATCCAAATAAAGTGGTTCCCTAATTTTACACCCTTTGTATATTACATTTACAGGGACTTGTGTTTGAATTTGCAATCCTTGCAACGACAATTCATGACATAATACAGACTCATATACACTTTCAAGCAAACCAGGCCCTCCAAGCACCTTATGGACTTCAATAGCTGCTCCAATAATTTTATAAGACAAATCGTTATGTATAAAAGCACTCTCCGTGTCTCTGTGGCTCCGTGTTTCATTCCAAAAAACCAGCTTTAAATTTTAATGAACAAGAGCTTAAGTTGTTAACAATAACCTAGTTAAAAATCGAGCTGACGTTTGGTTAAGGGCGCGCGATTACATTATGTCTAATGAAGATTTAAGAATAAACTTCAATTCCCAATTGCCACTGCTTACTAATTTGGTTGGCTGTCTGGATGAGTTCGGCTCTTTTAAGATATTTAACATCGGCTGATGATTCTGATGATGAACCAAAGTGAAGTTGGAAGACGCCATTTTTACGACCAAAGGCCCGAATTGTTTTTTCGAATTCCTGAGCAAGGTAGGTTTGTATTTTTGATTGCCAAAGCTTTGTAACTCGCGATGTTGTTGTAGTTATAGCGCTATGAGCGACTTTTGCAAATTCTTTTGTAAGATCGGTTTTGATTAATTTAGGTAAAAAAGCTCCCCTCTCCCCTTGTTTTAAAAGCTTATCTTCTGTGAGCTTTAATGTTGATGCAACCTTGTCTAAATGTTGAATCTCTTGCTGTATGATTTTTTTGCAATGTTCTAGCTCTTTGGGATTGGAGGAAAGATCTGTTGCATCATGGATGCGTTTGAGTACACCCTCTACTTCGGAGTCTAATATTGTAGAGATTTTTTGAATAAGTTTTTGGTGAGTAGATCCTGAATTGCGCCCCTCTACAAAAAATTTCTTTACTGCATTCCAGAAACGTTTTAAAAATGAGGTATCTTTTGTTGTTTTATTACTGATAGAGCGCTCATAAAGAGAACCATTTTTTTGTATTCGAAGCGAGGAAGTCTTATCTTTTTGATTGTGCTCAGCCCAGTTTGCTAGAGTTTGAAAATCTTTGTTACAAAAGGAAATGCTTTCTATAGACATGGAATCACCTATATTTATTTCCCCTAATTATGCATTAATAATTTTAATTTGTCAAGTTAGATGATGATGATGGACGGAGTCTAAGGGAAGGCCTAAGAATTGAGTGCCGATAGTAGAGAATTTTTTTGGGTCATCAGAGACGAAATATTCTCTTGTTCCTGGAGTTGTTTGTTTTGTATTTAGGTTATTTTGGTTGAGTACTTCTTGTACTTTTTGTGCGCATGTTATTGCGGGATCGATAAGACAAATGTGTTTGCCAATTTCTTCGTAAAGGATTTTTTTTAGAAGAGGATAGTGCGTGCAGCCAAGCACGAGCGTATCAATATTTTGTTCTTGAAGAGGTTTTAGGTAATCTTGGATGATAAGGCGAGTGGCCAGATGATCAAGGGAAAAATCTTCTACTAGATGCACAAGCAGAGGGCATGCAATAGGATGGATAGATGCATGAGGAAGAAGTGCTTGTAGGCCTCTTTGATAAGCGCCAGACTGAATAGTTCCCTTTGTTCCAATGATGCCAATGCGAGCATTTTTTGTAGATATAACAGCCCTTTCGATGCCTGGCGTAATCACACCAATGATCGGTATATTAAAGAGCTTTTTGAGCTTTTCAATTGCGAAGGCGGTTGCGGTATTACAAGCAATAACAAGTAGTTTGATATTTTTTTCCATTAAAAAAACAGTGTTTTCAATGGAATAGCGCAAGATAGTCTCTTCGCTTTTGCTGCCATAGGGAAGTCTTGCTGTGTCACCAAAGTAGACGATATTTTCGTTGGGAAGTAGGTCAATAATTTGGCGCACAACGGTTAGGCCGCCTACACCTGAGTCGAAAATACCGATGCAATCGTGCCCTTTGTGCATTTTAGTCCTCTAAAGTGAGTTCTTGCCCAATGACAATGCGATCTTTACTGAGGTTATTGCGTTTTTTTAAAGTATCGACACTTATGCCATGATTTTTTGCAATGCGCTCTAGAGTGTCTCCTGGTTTTACTTTATAACTTTTAGAAGATGTTGCCATGTCCATAATCCCGCTTTCAGAGCCTTTGTAGGCAACTTTTACAAGAGATTGAAGAGCTGATTTAAGGCTAGTTACATTGGTTTGTAAACTCTGTTCAATATCCGTGATCTTTGAGCTGTATTTTGAAAGGGAAGAAGAGGTGTCATTTGCATGTGATTTGAGTTGTTTTAAGTCTAAGATAAAGCCATCTACTTTTTGCTCTACGACTGTAAGGCGTTTTTCAAACTGACCAAGTTTACCTTTAGATAATTCTTCATTTGCATTTTGGGATTTTGTAAGCTCTTTTTGAAGTTTTACAATTTGTTCTCCCTGAGTATTCACTTTCTCTTCTAAAATATCACGCTCAAGCTCGTAGCAGTGTACCTTTTGCTTTATATCTTCCAGCTCACACTGAAGAGAGAATAAAGATCGGTCTTTTTGTTGCGCTTCTAGGGGTATTGTAGAAGCGCAAAAGATGATTAGCAAAGCAAAACAACACAAATATTTCTTCAAGTTGCCTGGATACATGACGAACTATCCTTCAACTTAAGTTATTGAAAATAGAGTTTAAACTCAGCTCTTCTATTTAGTTTTAGTGCCATTGCATCCGTTCCCTCAACACAAGGTCTTTCTTTTCCATAAGATATTGTATGGATACGTTCTGGATTGACGCCATCTTGGATAAGGGCATTACGAATAGCATTACTACGCTTCGCACCAAGAGCCAGGTTAAACGCTGCGGGTCCTCTTTGGTCGCAGTGCCCTTCAATAAAGATGTTCAAATTAGGATGTTTTTTCATGTAATTGGCAATGCCCATAACAATTTGTTCATTCTCAATGCCGCGTACAGCGTACTCGTTAGTTTCGAAATGAACATTGCTGAAGATTTGAATCTGTTCTGCGCTTGTAGGGCAGCTAAAACCATCAATTCCTGGCAAGCCACTTCCAGCTTCTCCTGGTGTGCGCATGGGTTGGTCTGCACCGCCTTCTAGGGCAAGTCTGTTAGAAATGTCTTCATCTCTTAGAGGAATAAACTCGTGGTCATTTGGACCGTAAAACTCACCTGGGTGGTTTACTTGCTTAGAAATGGCGCGGCTTCCAGAAAGTGTGCGTACGCCCTGTCCTAAATGCCTTCCTGCAGATTTTGTATCCTCCCAAAAATCTCCTGGCGAGCGCTGACAAGCAGTCTGAACCAAACAAATGGCCGCAATATTAAAAAGTAAAAAAAACGTCTTTATTTTCATGGAATAATCCCCCGCCGACTACTATGTAATTAATTAAGAGTGGTATAATTGAAAAAGCAGTTAATTTACAAGCAAATTATTTTGTTTTAGGCTCCCAACAAGGAAAACGTTTTTCTCCAGAGCCGCAGCTTACTTTAACAGACTCTGTCTGGTGAGGGTTGACTATATAAAGCTCATTGTCAAGATCATTATTGAAAACAATATGTAAACTATTGGGTGCCCAAGAAGGATTTTCTTTATTTCCTAAACCCTTTGTAAGCTGTTCTTCTTTTTTAGTAAGAAAGTCATAGATCCAAATTTGCCGGCTGCCAGAAGTCATCGAGCTGTAGGCAAGTTTTGTGCCATCTGGTGACCAACAAGGGCTTGTGCTTTCTTTATTGTATTTAGAAATAAGCACAGGTTTCATTTCTTTGGCCTCTAGTCCCTCGGGAGGTATTGCCATGACATAAACTCTTGGATTGCCATCTTTGTTAGAAACAAAGGCTACCTGTTTGCCATCAGGACTAAAGGTTGGAGATCCTTGAGTACCCTTCATCGTAGCATAAATTTGTCTTGGCTTGCCAACAGCACCTACTTCCGGATCAAAGGGTTGCAAAAAAAGATCAGGGTTTCCAGCAAGATCACAAATAAAAGCGACAGCGTCTCTTGCTTTTGTTATAGCCGGCATCAGCTGATTACCGCGAAGGGAGGTAAGTCTGTAGCCTTTTCCTGTTTTAAGGGAGGCAACATAAATTTTTGGTTGACCAATGATGTAAGAGACATAAAAGAAGCTACCTGGTGCAAAACCTGGTTTGGGAGCTAAATAAACGGGGGTCACACAATATCTTCCCTCATGTGTGATCTGTTTTGCATTTGCTCCATCATAATCACTTTCCCATACCTCTGAAACCCATTTGGATTTATAAGTAGGATCTTCGTTTGGGACTTTAACGGTATAGAGAACTTTTGTTGTAGCAATGCCATCTTTTCCAGAAATTGCCTTATGTACAAAATCGGCGAGTTGATGTATCTGTTTGCGATCCTCTGCAAGCCTTCCTGAAAGCGTTATAGGCCCTACTTTTTTGATTGTATTTTTTGTTGTGGAAGTAAGTAGGGCTGTGAGTTGTTTGTCTATTATATCTACTTTTAAGCTATAAGCTACATTGCTTTTCTTTACAATTTGTGTAAGAGCATTGTGGTTCAAATCAAAAGAAAGCACAGAGTTAAAACTTTTGTAGTAAGAAGCTGGAAAAGCTGCATCTTCAGACACTTCTAAAGAGATAGGTGTGAGCTCTGTGTTGGTGGAAAGAGAGACAATAATATCATTTTCTGCAGAGGATAAATGGCATGTGATTAAAATGGTGATTAATAAGAGTAGACTTCTTGCATAATTACATAAGGAGTCTGATATAAGTTTGTACATAGAGTTATAAGTCACTGCTTAGGGTTAATGTAAATGTTTTTTCGCTATCATTAAAGTGGGAGCCAAACGGAGGAAAGGCAATTTTTGGCAGGGCTTTTTCCAAATAATGTTTATTTTTTTCGCTATCTGCTTTAATGAACTTTACCAAGACCACTTTTCCACTACGGTTTAATTTTAAAGAAAGCCTCACGTCTCCATATTCTGGTAGTTGTAATAGCGCTTTAAGATAGAGAGAAAGTTCTTCTTCATAGCTTTTTTTGAGAGAAGCACTTTCATGGGAATCTCCTCCTATATCAAAAGTTACCGAACTGTCGATGTGTAAGGAGGTAATCTCTTTTGGAATATGGATTAGTGGTGCACTTTTGTCAGAAAGCTTATCAGCTTTTTTGCCAATTTTTGCAATACTTTCTTCGATGCTTTGAAGAAGTTCTTGGTTTTTTTGTGAAAGTTCTCGCTCTGCTTTTGTAGGCGTTTTAACTTTTGGCGTGCTGGGTGCACTAGGTTTTGTTTTTATTACACTTTTATTTTCTGTGGGCTTTGTTTTTTTTGCAGGTGCAGGTGGTTTTTTAACGCTTTCTTTTTTCTTTTTGGGTTTAGTGGGCTTCTTTTCAATGGGAACAGGTGCTTCCTCTACAACTGGTTTTGGAGTAGAAGATTTTTCTGGTTCGGGCTCAAAAATGGGTTCAGATTGTGGTTCTGGAATGAGTTCTTCTTTGACTTCAGGTATTGTTTCTTTTGGTATAGGAGCAGGTATTTCTTTTTTTTCAACTACAGGTAGTACTTGACTTGGCTGTGCAGAAGTGTTTTTTGGAGAGGATAACTTAACATTTTGAACTACGAGCTTTTTTTCTTTGGGAGATAATTTTGCAGTGTCATTTTGAAAAAATAAGAGCCAGAGTAATAGAGCGTGAAAGAAGATCACAGTAATTATGAACTTTGGACGTATGTTGTAGGGGTCTTTATTTGGGCTCATCATGTGCTTCTTTAAGGGTTTAAAACAATATTCAAATCCTTAAATCCAGCATCTTCTACTGCATTTTTCACTTCTTGGTATGTGCCAAAGAGTGCTTTTTTATCATGAAATAGAAGGGGCGTAACATTGGGATTTTTTAAGTTTGCCTCTTTTAGAAGTTTTCGTAACTCTGCAACAGATACGCGCATTTTATTAAAGAAGATGGTGTTATCTTTTTGTACATGGATGGAAATGGGGCTAGAATCCTTCATGGAAGAAGAAATCTCTTTTGTATTTGTGTGCCCCTTTGCAAGTTCTACTTGATCTAGCTCCAGTATGGGAGCTACAACAATAAACATAATCAGCATGACAAATACAACGTCGATAAGAGGCGTTAGGTTGATCATAGCTTCTTCATTATTGTCAGATTTAATAGCTCTAATACGACGTCTCATGAGGCTTACTTTATTTTACATCCACTTTACGATATTGAAGTTCGACCGTAGCAAGCATTAGAGTGGAAAAGTCTTCCATTTCTATTTGAAATTCCCTCGCATCGTTTTTGAGATAATTGTAGGCGATAAGAGCCGGTATGGCTACCAAAAGCCCTAAAATAGTGGTTCCAAGTGCCATAGCAAGTCCACTTAAAATAACATCATTACTCTGGCTTCCTGCTCTGCTACTTAACGTTGAAAACGTTGTTAATATCCCCCATACTGTTCCAAGAAGGCCAAGAAAAGGGCCTAATGTGACAATTGTAGATAGGATAAAAAGGTTTTTTTCTAGGTGCTTTGTTTTTGTAGACACAGCTGTTGATAAGTAAGATGCAACTAAATCAATATCTGATGGAGAGAGAAATACATCTTGCTTATCATCACTCTCCTCTGTTTGGTGGAAGGATTTGTTTTTGTTAAGTAGTTCTAAAGTTTGTTCTTTTAAGACTAGATAGATGTCTAGAAGAGGGTTTGGAAGGGATGTGTTTTGTTTAAGGGTGTTGATTTGTACATTTAGAGGGTGATGCTTTGTTTTTTCGAAGCATTTTTTGAACTCAAGAGCGAGTTTACGCATTGTTTTTGAGATCCAAGTTTTTTGGAAGAAAATGATCCAGCTAATGATGGAGAGGGCAAGAAGAGATAAAAAAATAAGTTTTCCAAGCAAGTCAGAATCAGCATAAGCTGCATAGAGAGGGTTAGTTGCAAAGAGTAGGCCTTTTGTAAAAAGCGAAACTATCATGGGTGTGCTCTCCTTAAATTAATGCGAGTTTCAAATCTATACACAAACAATTCTTGAACTTGTTTGTGTATATATCCAAAACTCACGTTACTATAGAGTTTAAGTAGAGAATTATCAATAGATAAAATGATGATGCATTGGGTGTTAAAATCAAAAAATATTTGCATATTATTTAGTGAGGTATTAGTAATAATGATATGTATAAATTTTTTATGTAAGAGGTTTTTTATGGTAGTATCGAAGAAAAAATCAAAAAATCAAGATAGTGATAAAGTTAACAACGCCAAGAAAAAACCTAAGCAACTTGGTAAGGCAGCAGGTAAAAAGGCTGTGGGTGGGTTTACTTATTCATCAGGAATTCAATTGGCACAAATAATACAAGAGTGACACCGAATTTATGCTAAAGTGAGTTTCTTGCGAATTCGTGAGAGCACCTAGGGCATACGCCCTAGGTGCTCCAAAACATGATTTGCATGCTGAAGGCCTGCGTTATAGTATCTTAGGGCATTCGCTATAGGAAGACGTTTCTAAACATAAAAAATATGTAATAGCAAAGTAGAAATCGCCTTCTTGTTAGAAACCGGAAGTTTCTATTTTGCGCTTACACCCACTATCAGCAATTAGGAGCGGGATGTTTTACGAAAGAAAATAGGAAATTATAAGAAAATTCTTCTCATAGAAATGACATGTTAACGTAAAATGCAAAAAATTATTATGTATATTTTGTGATAGCGTTTTCAACGAGTACGTTACAT
>JARLHF010000063.1 GCA_031292375.1 Chlamydiales bacterium | reverse complement strand
GTTAAAATTGTCTTTTTTGACATCTTTATCGTTAAATTTTTCAACCATATGTTCACATATGCTTGAAAAATTTATCAATAAATCTACTCAAAAAATTTCAATTTTTCTAAGCAAAGCTAATTATGCAAGAAGTCTAATATTATTTCTCATCTTCTATAGGTGCAATTGGTGCTGTAGGCTGTAATTCAAGCCTCTCTTGCCCTGATTGAGGGACTAGAGTCCTCTCTACATGCATTTTCTGCCAAGAATCCACAATATTTTCTATACTGGAATTAAAGTTTTGAGGAAGCTCTTGCATTCTTGGATAACGATGAGCAAACCCTTCTAACGCAGAAAATGTCATATCAAAGTGATCCCTAAAATTTTCTGGAGGCTGAGAAAATACGTTAGTAGCCATTTCCATTTTGAAATTTTGTGCTTGTTGTTCAATGGGCATACTTTCTAAACTGATAAACTGCATATGATGTAATAAAGCTGCTTGCCCTTCAAGATTCAAACGCGGCATTATATCATTCATTTGGTGTATACGCTCTGAAGATAAGCTAGCATTTAGCTCTTTCACAAAACCACCAAATTGAGATGGAATGTTTGGATCTACTTTGATATTCAAAGACTGTGTTACAGGAGCAAATTCCATTTCCTTATTTCCTGCTGTACGTGCTGCTACCATAAGGCCCTCTGCCAAGACAGGGCTTATAGGAAATGGCCTACCACTTCTAGCATCAAAAGCAATTTGATCTCCAAGACTAGGATCTATATTTAAGGCTATAATTGCCTGCATTTGCGGCCTAAAGTCAGATCTTATATTATTTTGATCCGCAAGAATAGGCGCTAATATATTTGTAAACTCTTCCAAATTTTGAGGTAAACTTTCATTCCTTGCTTCAAGAGCCTTTGCATAGGAGAAAAAGCCTGATCCATTAAGCGATGCAACAATACTTGCATGAAAAAAAACGGGTGTTCCTTGTACAAGAGGTCCGGAATTCAAAAGGCTCTTCATAGTAGCCATCTGGCGTGCATTTAATGATGCGCCATTTTTGCTTAAGTTATCCAAAGCAAAGCCTATAAACTTTGGAAACGCATTTGGACTCTCCATATTCTGACGTTCTGCAATCGCTAAAAGCCCTCCTCGCAAGAAAGTAAGAGCTGGATTATATTGAATTTTAAAGTCATTTGCTTGATTAGGTCGTTGAAATTGTGCATTCAATGGCATTAACACGGATAACGCAGAAACCATTGTAAAGACTATGCATGTAGTTTTTGTTATTTTTTGCATATTAATCCCCTATTGATTAAAAATGTGACGTTACAACTTTTTTGAGAAACAGTCAAATGAAATACCTATTTTTAATAATTGCTTTGCCTCTTAGCTTATTTAGCAAAACGATTACACTAAACCTTCATTACTGTACAACCGAGGAAGAGCGTGCTTGGGGAGTAATGAATGTTCCCTACCTTCCCGAAGATGATGGAGTACTCTTTATCTCTACAACGCCAGGCTTTCCCAGCTTTTGGATGTTTAATTGTTTAATTGATCTATCTGTTGCTTTTATTGATAAAGATAAGATTATTCAAGAGATTCACGATTTAAAAGCCTACCCCATGATGATGGATCCTAAAAGACCTATAAAGACTCTTGAAGATTTAAACCTCTATCCTCCTGAAGATCCTGTTAGAAAGTTTTTTGCATTGCATGGGAAACAAGCTAAACACCCTACTCTTTATGCCTTAGAAGTACCCATAGGCTGGTTTAAAAAACACAATGTGAATATTGGCGATGCAATCATTTGGGAAGAAAATAGCCCAGTGGGTCATATTCATACTAAAGAATAATCATAACTGCAATTCTGCAACAAGTGTTGTTATATTCATTGTTTGCTCAGCCCCTGCAGGCGTTGCATAATTGCTATTGATGATTTGGATAGGAAGCATAAGCTTACCAAAATCTGCAGGAAGGTTTGCTCTTAGCGTATCTCCAAGCACCTTTCCTATAATATAGTCAAGCTGCCCCACATTTTTGTCTGCGCCATGGTACTTTGCTCTAAGGACAAAATCTTCTACAACAAAGGGCTTTGCATACTTTAATAACGTAGTAAGTTTTGCTTGTGTCGGTATCGTTCCTGCATTGTATAGCAAAGCAAGATACTTTCCATTTTCTCCAAATTTTGAAACTGCTGATTGAAAATCAAAATTGCTATTTGCAAGCATGAACAAGTCGTTGTAGGCTTTAATTTGATTAAAATAAAGCACTAAAGGAGTTCCCAAAAGGTTTACCGTAATAAGTCCTCCTCCTATTTGCAGCTCAGGGTTACCTTGAAAAATTTTATAAGCAGTAGTGTATGGGTTATTGTAGCTGGAAACAATATTTGATTGTACTGTCTGAGAAAATATTGCTAAAGCTTCTTTTAAAATATTGACGCCATTGCTAATAAATTGCTGTTCATTAGGCGTAAAAGTTTCTATTTTCATTCCAGCATCATTGATACCTGTTATGATTTCCTCTGCAAGAACATTCAGCCCCTCAGAAGTTGCAATCACCACAGCATTGGCATAGGCCCACAAGAGGTTTGGCAAGTTATCCCCTATAATAGTAACTCCTGCAAATGATGTATCTTCACTTATCAGAGCAATTAAGACTTTCTTTTGAGTTGTAGATAGATTTGATTCTTGGATGACTTCTAAAGCTGAGTCCATCAAGCTCTTCCCAGATTTTTTCCCAACAACGGCATACTCACCTACAGAGTCAATACTGCTACACTCTTGGCACTGTTTTAAAGGTGCTATTTTATTAACACCTAGGTCGTTAGATACTCTTTGTGCTAACTGATCCCAAATATTAACTTCTCGCACCTGCTGCGAAAACAAAGGTATTGAACACACAAACACAAGAGATACAATCTGAATCATTTTTTTCATATTTTACAAATCCTTAGCTATTTTTGCATCCATCCAAGCCTGCATGCTAAGTTGTTCATTTATATTTTCTGATTTTGCATACTCTTCGTTAATAAATTTAAGCCCTTCACTAACAAAAGGATTGTTAAATTGGTTTGGAGGGTAGGCAAAAAGTGTTTCACACATGCTTTTATCTACAATACTATCTACTTCTTTTTCCGTATGAGCAACTTTGAGCCCATAATAATAAGCTCTTTGAACAAAGTCTTGACTAGGTGCAACCCCTGCATATTTCATAAAGGCTGCAACAATCTCTTTTGTTTGCAAAGAGCCATACATTACCTGACTTGGAAAATTTGTACGTATGTCTTCCATTTCATAACTCTTGGCAACAAGGCCTGCAAGTTCCAGATAGGATGCAGCCTTATTTTTAGCAAGTATCAAAAAGCCTTCTGGGGTATCTACGATATTTGCCATATTTTCTTGTATTAACCAATCGTTGGCAGCCATGATATAGGTCTTATTGAATATCTCTCTTTGAGGTCTCAGTAGATTATTTCTATTTTCAATAACGCTTACAATAATACCTTTCCAGGCCTTTACAACGGCCTTTTTTTCGGGATCAAACCCATCGAGTGTATAACCTGCCGATTCAATTTTCTCTGGAAGTATCGCCAATCCCTCACTAGATGCAATGATTGCAAATTTTTGTAAAAATCCATCATCTTTTGATCGCAATAAAACAGCCCACTTTTTTCTGGTGGCTTGAGATAAATTAGCCTTTGCAACGTTATCTAAGGCTGCTATTCGATAAGACTCTCCCATGTAGTCTCTTAAAGCCCTGCGCTCAGCAAGTGCTTCAATTACATCAATGTATATACTCTCTTTATCAGCTTGTTCTTCACGATAGACAGTAAATGATGCATTACCCTGAGCTACAACACACTGAAAACTCATTGCGCACAATAATGCAGAAAGTATCATTTTTTTCATAAATTTATTCCAAATTGCCTATGTCTATTCACGACTATGTATACACAAACAAGTTCAAGAATTGGTTTTTGACAACGCGAAAGCTTTCGCGGTTCAACGATCATAATCAACTCCATATAGCTATAATATTGAGTTGATTATGATCGTTGAGCCTCGGGGCTTTGGCGCAGTCAAAAAACAATCCTTGAACTTGTTTGTGTATATATTAAAAATTAATAAAACACAATTTTTTTTACATAGAGGCAGCAATTAGGAGTGGCGATGGATTTATAAGTGTTTTCTCGTCTAGTAGGCCAAATGAAGCGGAAACTAGAGATTAAAGTCACAAAAATCAACGTTATTTCAAATAATTAATAGATTACTTGTTGAATTTTGAATCTCTTATTCTCTGTCTTTATTTTCAAGGGCTGAGAAAACATCTTTAATCCCTCACAATCGCTACCAACACTTTTTAGCACCTTGGCTTTTCGGACTATCGAATAGCCCATTTTCAACTCTTTGAGCAGTATAAAATTTGGATCTGTGGCATATAGGGCATCTAAGTGAATGCAGAGGCGTAGGCGAGGAAACTGATGACGAAGCTCTCTGAGCAGGGATGGAAACGCAGTATTTTACCTTTTAGGCTATTTGGGGGACTGATGATAAACGCAGAGACGCAGCGACG
>JARLHF010000062.1 GCA_031292375.1 Chlamydiales bacterium | reverse complement strand
TATAAGACAAATCGTTATGTATAAAAGCACTCTCCGTGTCTCTGTGGCTCCGTGTTTCATTCCAAAAAACCAGCTTTAAATTTTAATGAACAAGAGCTTAAGTTGTTAACAATAACCTAGTTAAAAATCGAGCTGACGTTAGTTAGGGTGCTTCAGATTCTTGAAACCTACTAGTAAGCGAAGTTCTACTAGGTTTATGCGAAGGTACATCTGGTGGTAGTGGTGGTGGTTTTCTGTCAGCAGGAGTACTTGGTTTTGTAGGTGATGGTATTTTTGGAGCCCCAGGGTCTCTTGGTATTTTTTTTGTAGCAAGCTCTTTAATCTCTTCTATTAATATCATAGAAGCAGGGCTTTTTATCCAAAGAGTATAGTTATTGGACTCTACTGAAAAACTTTGAATACGGTCTTTAAGGTCATCCATAGCTGAAGGTATCTCTTTAGCTCTGGCAAGGCTGTCTTTTAGAATACTTAAGTTGTAAAAGGCTGCATCAATTGCTAGTTGCTGATTTGTGCGAATATAGAGTTTGTCTAATACCCATGCAACAACGTATCCAATCCAGTTACCAAATACGGGTTCAAGAGTTCCTTGTTGTGTAAATGTGTAAGCAAAGAGCTCTCTTGCGTCATGCAATGAGTTTATTCTTTCAAGGGTACATAGTGGGACAAGATAATCAGTTGACATATATACAGATCTTTTTATAAGTTAATTTCGAGACCTAGTATAAAGTTAATTTGTATTAATTACAATTTATAAACCTGAGATTTGTGTATAGAGTCCTAGCATCTGCTCTTAGGAAGAACTTGGATTAGCCTCTTCTTCAACAGGAGTGCGTAATGATTCTTGAATTTTTTTGATATTTTTTATGAGTGTATCACCTTCAATTGTAGTAGAAGTGTTTTTTCTATCACCAGCGGATGTAAAAGTTAAAGTAGCTGCAGGTTTTGTTGATTCGGGCACAACAGCTGGAAAAGAGATTGTATTAAGAGAAAGAAATTCTGGGCTAAATAAAAAATTCCATCTAGCGGGTATTTCAGCTCTTATATTTTTATTGATAAAAGTTAATGTATTTATATTGTTATGAGAGCTTGTATTTATATCAATACATCGGTCTAAAATAAGATTATATTTTTTGGAGTTCCATTCAATTTCTGTTTTTATGGGTTGCGCTAGATATAGAGAGTAAGTTTTAGTTGATTTATCATAAGTAATATCAGTAACCAGGTCTTTTATTACTGCAAAGATCGTATTTGCAATAGTAGGTTTTTTGTTAAAAAAGGTTGTAAGAAACGACTCAAATGCATTTTTAGTGATATGATTTTCCGAAGGAATTGAAGAAGAGTGGCTTGTAACTGCTTCTAGCGCTTCTACAGGATTTTTTCTTGAGGGTATAGGTACCTGGGCAGGGATAGGTTGAGATGGTTTTTCGGCTTTGGCAACGACAGACCTATCAGATTCATCGAGTTTATCGAGTTCATCAAATTGTCGGTTAAGTGCATTGTTAACTTCTTCTATCTCTTGGTACTCTTCATTTTCAGAAACGTCTGTAAAAACGGGTTCTCCTAACAGATCCTCTTCCTCTTCCTCGGAAATATCTGTATTAGTATCACTGCCTTGTCCTAAAACAGATTTGTAGTCATCGGACGATTCTGTATGTATAAAGGATCCTGTGGAATTACCAGAATCCTCTTCAGAGTCTTCCACATGATCTACAGGTATGGGGCTTTCTTTTCCAGGCTCTGACTGGGACGGTATTGTCTCTGGTGGCTGTTTGAAAGCCTCCATAATTGCTGCAAGCCTGGTAGCCCCTCCGTTAATGCCAGAAATACCAAAGTTTTCATCTGCACGCGTATAAATCGTATTGATAAGTTTAGCTGTATTATCCATTTGTTCGCCAAATGTGTGTTCTTTGAATCTTTGTGGATTGAGAGGTCCTGCTGCCGCTTGTTTTTGTTCGATAATAGCAATTATTTGAAAAATTGCCTTAATAGCTAAACTCTTGGGGGAATTAAAGACCCATGTAATGAGTCGTGTAAGCCAGTTTCTTTTAACTAATTCGCCATTAGGACCTACTTTGAACATATGGACAGAGCTATGCATTCTTGTGCCATCACCAAAGCGCTCATTAATTTGTTCTAGTGATGTAAGTTGGGAATTAATATCAATACCATTGCTCATAATAATTGACCTTTATTAATTTCATTATATCTCAATTATCGCAAATATAATAATTAATAGTAAAGTTAATTATATATAAACTTATTTTAAATAGATTATTAAGAAGCGCATTTTGGCATATCGAAGTTTTTGCATAACATGAGTTAGTCAATAATTTTGAATGAGTTGAAGAATTTAGTGACTTCTGAAGAGTCAAGCTCTGAGTGGCTGCTAGAAATGAATAGAAGATGGTAAAGGCGAGAGTCAGCAAGAATAAAGAGAGCTTTGCCAAAAAGAGGTTGCCCATCTGCTTCTGCTGTAAATTCAACCTCTCTGGCAGGAAGCTTTTCTACAGTGGAGTCTTTACTTGAAACAACAGTTCCATTTACGTTTTTAAGAGCGCCTTCTTGAGCGCCATCTAATACTTCTTTCTCTTTACCCTTGATGAATACAAGTAGAGCCTCTGGGTACTCACTTGCGCCTGCCATGCAAGCACTTGTATCTGTAAAAGAAGTGTAGTTGATTGTTTCAATTTCACCCATTTCGGTTTGGATTGGCTGTACATCATTGTCTATTGTTGTAAAGCCATTTGGTAGCTTTACAGAGAAGTGTCCCTCTTTGGAAACGATAGAAGCTCCCTCTGACAAAGGGGTTTGTGTGGGTTTTGCGGTTTCACTTTCTTTAGGAAGTTCTGTTTTTGGTGTGTCTGTTTCAGCGCAATAAGCAGTTGTTGTAATGGAAAGAGTCGTAACAAGAAAGAGAGCTTTTTGGAATATTTTATGAGAAAATTTACGAGACAATAGAGATAACATAAACAAATACCCTTTATTTTGGCAGAACATGTATATATAATCGATCTATCTTTATTTAACAAATGATTCTTCAAGGTCCACATGGTTCTTTTTACAAAAGAAAGTTTAGAACTCGTTCGCAGTCGATCAAACTTGGTAGACGTAATAGCTTCTCATGTCGATTTAAAAAAGGCTGGAGCTAGTTTTAAAGCACTTTGTCCTTTTCATGAAGAAAAAAGCCCATCCTTTGTTGTGCAAGCAGGAGATTCACATTACCATTGTTTTGGATGTGGTGCTCATGGAGATGCGATCCAGTTTTTAATGCAGCATTTAAAAATGAGCTTTATGGATGCTGTAGAGCATCTTGCAGAGCGTTTTCAAGTGCCTCTGCAGCAAGTGGATCAAAAAGAGCAAAAAGGACCTAGTAAAGCCTCTTTAAAAGATGCTTTAGAGGTAGCTTGTCGTTTTTTTCATTGTATGCTTCTTTATACCGAGGAGGGAAAAGATGTGCTCTCTTATCTATATAAGAGGGGATTAGACCTCAATTTTATACGTACTTTTCAGATAGGGCTTTCATTAAAGTCATATAATCTCTTCAGAAAAACGATGCACGCCTTTAAATTTTCTGATGAAATTTTGTTGGAGGCAGGTCTTTTAACTTTGACGAAAAATAATGAAAAACGAGATTTTTTTTCTGATCGTATCATGTTTCCCATACGTAATGCGTCGGGGGCTGTGATTGGATTTTCCGCTCGTAAATATAAGGAAGAAACATTTGGTGGGAAATACATCAATACAATAGAAACACCCCTTTTTAAAAAATCGTATGTCCTTTTTGGTCTCAATTATTCAAGAAAGCGCATTACTAAAGAGAGAAGAGCAATTATTGTTGAAGGGCAAATTGATGCACTTCGCCTAATTCAAGAGGGTTTTAATTTCACAGTTGCAGGACAAGGAACTGCTTTTGGAGAAGGTCATGTAAAAGAGCTTTTACAGCTTGGTATAAATACTGTTTATCTTGCACTTGATAGTGATACTGCAGGCCTTGATGCCACCATGAAGGTAGGACATCTTTTTCAAAAGAAGGGAGTAGAAGTTTTTGTTATAGAAATGAGTCATGGAAAAGATCCCGATGCTATTTTAAAAGAGGGTGGTCCCCAAGCCTTTTTAGAGCTCATGGAAAATTGCATCGATTATCTTGAGTTTGCAATTAAGTATCTCTCATCGAATTTGAATAGTACATCTCCTGCTGGGAAGGCTGAAATGATTCAGATCCTGTCGAGTCGTATACGAGAAGGGGAAAATTCTGTTATGGTTCATGAGACGCTGCGTGCACTCTCTAAGAGGATGCAAGTACCAGAAGAGGTGCTTGGTGTTGGGCAAGAATACTTGCCAAAGCTATACATAAAAAGACAGGAGAGTGCAGGTATTGCATCCATAGATCCTTATCGCGTTTTAGAGATGGATTTACTTCGTTGGATGCTTCTTTTTACAGACACTTATCCAATTGTTATGGAACTTGTGAATAGATATGTGACTTCTAAACATTTTCGAAATGATGCATGTAGAAAGATTTTCCAGGTGTATTTGGAAAATATAGCACAGAATAAACCAAGAGATTTTCTTTCACTTGCAATCGATTTAGACAATGCAGATGCTCAGGGTTTAATGTCAGAGATTTTGCAAAAAAAAGTGAATAAAGAGAAGATAGACAAGGATTTGCGAGATACGATACAAAAAATCTTAGAAAGAGAGTGGATGCTTGAGAGAGAAGAGATTAGAGTCAAAATTCAATCGGGTACTTATTCTGATGAAGAGGTATTGCGCTTAGTAGCTCACTTTGATAAGCTAAAAAATAATTTACCAAAGCTTGGGTGAATATGAGGCATATTATTTTTTATGATAGTACATGTGGTTTATGTGACCATGCGGTGCAATTTTTGATTCGGCAAGATAAAAATAAATGTTTACTTTTTGCTCCTTTACAGGGGATTACGGCTAAAGAGAAGTTTGGCCCTCTATTAGATTCTCTCCTACAAGAAGATACATTGGTTCTATTGGAAAATGAGGGTGTGTCAAAAGAAAAATATTATTTGCGTGCAAAAGCTGTTTTTCGAGCTCTTTGGTATATTGGAGGCATCTGGCGTCTTATTGGATGGCATTTCTTTTTACCTACATTTTTTTATGATTATCTCTATCGAGTGCTTGCAAAAAACAGAAGGTCCCTTGGTTGTCCTCTTATAAAAAATTTGACACAGGAAAAATCAGATAGGTTCCTTCCTTAAAAAAGATAATTGTTTTTTGTGAAAGTTTGTGTTAAACTCCTCTCTCTTAAAGTTAAGAGGATTTTAATGAAAGAGCTTTGCAGCATGACCCTTCAAGAGTTGACAGAGTGGGTGGAATCAAAAGAAGAGCGCCCCTTTGTAGCCTCTCAAATTTTCGATTGGGTGTATAAAAAGCAAGTTTTGACATTTGATGAAATGTTGAATATTCGCAAAAGTTTTCGTGCTTTATGTAAAGAAGAGCTTGCCTTTCCTGTGCTAGAAAAAATAAAGACAGAAATTTCTGATGATAAAGAGACTTACAAAACTCTTTGGCGCCTAAAAGATGGACGTTTGGTAGAGTCTGTGCTTATCTGTAGTGAAGATAGGCGTACAGTGTGTGTGTCGTCGCAAGTGGGTTGCCCTGCAAGGTGTGCCTTTTGTGCATCTGGTAAAGAAGGATTAATCAGGCATCTGTCTCCTGCAGAAATTTTAGAGCAAATTTTGCATACAGAAAGAGATCTCAGGCAAAAAGGTGAGAAAGTTTCTAATATTGTGTTCATGGGTATGGGTGAGCCGCTTGATAATTATGATACTGTTGTAAAGACAATACGCTTTCTTAATGATCCATCCCTTATGAATATGTCACAAAGGCGTATTACTGTGTCAACAGTGGGTGTTATTGAAGGAATTTACAAGCTTGCAGAGGAGGATTTGAAGGTTAACTTGGTTTTATCCTTGCATGCTCCCAACCAAAAAATTAGGCAGAAAATTATTCCTTATGCAAGAAAATATGCTCTAGAAGATGTGATGAAGGCAATGGATCATTATGCAGAAAAAACAAAGAGGGATTTAACATTTGAGTATACTCTCATTGCGGGTATTAATGATCAGGTGGAGCATGCAGAAGAGCTTGCAACGCTTGTAGAATCACGTCAGTGCACAGTTAACTTAATTCCCTATAATCCCGTTTTAGGCCTGCGTCTAGTGCGTCCCTCTTTTGAAGTTGTTTCTGCCTTTAGAGATGCTCTTGACGAAAGAGGCGTTATCAACACATGTCGCTACACTAAAGGTGATGACATCGCAGCTGCCTGCGGCCAGCTTGTTTTAAGAACTGTTACGTAAAAAACCTCAAAATTTGTGTTATCGAGAAAAGAGAATGACTTTTGGTTCTCTTTGCGTAAGGGAATGAGGGTCTGCGCGCACAACGGCGTCTGTATGAAATTCATCGTGAAGCTTTTCTTCGATTGATTGAATGATGTGATGCACTTCTTGGAAGGGAAGCTCTTCTGGAAGTGTTACATGAAAGTCAAAGAAGTAGTAAGAGCCACTGCTTCTGCTTCTAAAATTATGAACATCTAAGATGGATGGGTTTGCATTTGTGATGATGGCAAGTGCTTTTATTTTTATATTTTCTGGAACTTCGTGATCCATGAGGTCATTGATACTCGAGCGCATAAGCCTAAAGCCATTCCAACAGATATAGAGAGAAAATAAGGCTGCGATAAGAGGGTCTAGCCAAGATTGATGCGATATGATGATAAGTGCTAAGGAGATTGCGCTACCCAAGTTTGAGACTACATCACCTCTATAGTGTAGGGCATCAGCTGTAAGTGCTGGGCTATTAAACCTTTTCCCGTGATGTTTAAGCCACGAGGTAATGCCAAAACTTAAAAAGGCTGCGGCAACAAAGAAAAAGATGGTTCCCCATGTCTCTACAATGGGTTCAAACTCTCCTTGAAAAACTTTATAGAGATTTTGACAACTTGAACTTAGGATAATAAGGGATCCACCGCTGATTAGAGCCCCTTGGCCAAGAGCAGTAATGACTTCAGCTTTTCCATGGCCGTAGGGATGGTTGCTGTCGGCTGTTTGTCTTGCAAATTGAATGATTTTTCGGTTGATAAAGCTGATAAATACGTCGATACTGCTGTCCCAAGCAGAAAGGGCTATCACAAGAGATCCTGAGATAAAGTAGAGAGATAACTTTGAAATGGCAAGACATGCCGCAAGAAGGGCTGCAACTCCTGCTGCAAATTGCGCTGCTTTAATATCTGAAAGAGATGTTTGCATAATACCTTGATTTTTAATCTGGATTTTGTACAATTTCTAGTTTTTTAGGGAAGTTTAAGTCAATTGAGTCTGCCCAACTATATAACATTTATCAGGATTTTTATAAGTCCCATTTTTTTGTTTCTCTATATTGAATATGAGGCTTTTGGCATCAGTTTAAAAGTACTACCCTATGTCCTCATTTTTTTGCTTGCCATTTCGGAGCTTTCCGATGCCTTTGATGGTTATATAGCAAGAAGGACGAATCAAGTTTCTGACCTTGGAAAAATTTTAGATCCAATGGCTGATAGTATCTATCGTATTTCAGTCTTTTTAACATTTACACAAGGAATTATTCAGTTACCTCTCTTGCTTGTATTTGTATTCATTTATAGAGATGCGGTTATTAGCACGCTAAGAACCATTTGTGCACTTAGAGGATTTGCTTTGGCAGCACGTATGAGTGGGAAATTAAAAGCCGTTTTACAGGCAATAGCTGCCTTTTTTATTCTCATTATGTTTGCTTTGTATACAGGCGAAGAAATTTCTTTGACAATGCTTCGCACGATGAGTTTTTGGTCAGTTGCGTTTGTATGCATCTACACATTGTTTTCTGGGGTAGACTATATTTACGCTAATCGTGAATATGTAAAAAAAATCCTAACTTCTAGCACTTAAACGCGCTTCCACCGTTTAGAGCGCTTGGGTTTTTGAGAAGCAAGAGCCTTATAATCATTTGAGTCGTTGTTTTGGAAAGGAATTTTTCTAGATTCTTTTTCCTCCTCTTTTAGACATATTAAGAAATGTTCTCGTACAAATTTTAGATGGGAATTATGATTGTGGATATAGTGTGTAAGGTATTTCTTTAAAATAGCTTCTCGTGCTTTTGAAAAGGCTTCAAAAGAAGTTGTTTTTTTTGCTTCAGAAACTTCCTTTAAATAAGATGTAAGAAAAACTAGTGCCTTACATTTTAAAATAGCTAAAAATAAATGTTTTTTAAGGGAGGGTGTTAAGCTGATGTTTGTAAAGCCCCACAAAGAAAGTGCCTGTTCATTTTTTTCAAAAGTAACTAGAAATTGATTGACGATGTGAAGTTGCTTGGTAAGCTGAAAAGCCTCTTTTTTCTCATTAGAGAGTCTATTTTGGATATAGGAGATGAGTTGTTTTTCTATTTGTTTTAAGAAAAGCTCATCCTCATAAGTTGAAGAGGGATCTGATCGAAAGGGAATATGACTTAATAATATCTCTAAATGCTCAGGATCAAAGGCATTTAGGAAGAGCTCTTTTGGAAATACAGCGTCTTCAGCTTGAAATTGTTTTAAAGAGGAATTAATGAGATATTTGGCTGCGGGTATGCGTTTAGCAGGATTTATGATTTGTAGATCTCTTATTAGCTTGCTTTGACAAGTTTGAATGTAGTACTGAACCTTCCTTTTTATTGCAGCACCAAGAATGGATTTTTGTATATATAGTGTTAGCTGATCTAAAGAGATGTTAAGACGATTAGCGAGGTATTTTGGAATCAAAACTTTTTTTGTAAAGTCACGCTTCCATTTATTGATGAAAGCAATTTCTTCTCCAAGAGTTTGTGCTGAAAAATCGCTTGTCTCTACATTTTTGATAAAATTATTTATAAGGACTTGTACGTTTCTTTCTTCAGAAGGATGTGTCCTTTTTAGGCCCTTTTGTACCAAATCATCCAGGTAAACATCTACTGCATGAGAGAAAAAGTTTTCAATTTCTTGTTTAAGTTGTAGCTCGACAGTTTTTGGAAGAAGTGAGAATGAAGGCATAATTTTTATTGGACCTTGCAGCACCTGTTGTAAAAATCGATATACTCCTTGGAGGGAAGGTTCCAACTAAAATCCATAAGCATGCCCTGAAGAGTAATTGCTTGTAGGGAGTCTGTGTGGTTATACCAGTTGTCTATGGCTCTATCGAGGGCAGAGTAGACGCCCATTTTATCTGGGTGATCGAAGGTAAAGCCATTTCTTTCTTCAAAGGGTTTGTCAGCATAATCCATGTCAAATATTGTATCTGCAAGACCTCCAGTTTTTCTTACGATAGGGACTGTACCATATCTTAAAGCAATAAGTTGGGTAAGTCCACAAGGCTCAAAGATGGAAGGGACAATGAAAAAGTCGCAGCCTGCAAAAATTTGGTGAGAGAGCTCTTCATTATATTGAAGCTCGAAATGTACGTGAGAGTTGTTTGCAAGGTTAAATTTAAGCTTGTGAAAACGCTCTGTAGTTACAGGATCAGGACTTGTTCCAAGAAGAATAAATTCTCCTCCCTTTTCCAAAGTACGGAAGAGAGCATTTTCTATAAGATGAATACCTTTTTGAGGTACAAGCCTCGAGATACAACCAACTAAAGGTCTTGCGTCTCCTTTTAAGGAAAGACGTTTTTTTAAAAAGAATTTATTTGCAGCCTTATGATTTTTAAAAGAGATAACATCCTTGTCAGACATTTGTTTCAAAGAATAGTGAGTAGGCAAATAAGAGTCGGTCTCTGGATTCCAGTATTGATAGTCAAGACCGTTGAGAATACCATCGAATTTGTAATTATAATTTTGAATGGTTTGGTGCAGCCCACAGCCACCCTCGATGGTTTGTACCTCTTTTGCATAGTTTGGCGATACTGTAGTAAAATAATCGGAATAGATAATCCCACTTTTCATGAGATTTACAAAGCTTGGATTGTGAGGGTCTTGCAATCTATTGGGATTTAAAAAGTAGTGACCACTGAGACCTAAGCGATCAAGAATAAGGTAAGAAGCCTGTCCTTGATGCTCTAAGTTATGGATGGTAAATAAAATTCCTTTGATAGATAACCCAAGGGATTTATGGATCTCTTGATAAAAAAGTGGGACTAGAGCTGTATGCCAATCATGGCAGTGAAGAATATCGGGGTTTTTCCCTGTTCTAAGAAGAAATTCAAGAGAGGCTCTTGAAAAATAAGAAAACCTATCGACATTATCGCTACAATTATAAAATTCGCCTCTAGAGAAAAAAGTAGTTTCATTATGAGGTTCAATAAAAAAGACTGTAATATCATCCACAAGTCCTTGCCATACAGTATTAGAAACCCATGTGCCATCGTAATAGGATTTTAAGTCATGATAAGCAATTTTGAATTCTTTAACTTGTGAATAGTCGACGCAATCATATTTTGGAATGATAATTTCAACATGTAATCCTTTCAGTTTGAGCTCTTTACTTAATCCTGAAACTACATCTGCAAGTCCTCCTACCTTGGCAATAGGAGAGAGTTCTGAGGCTATATGAACGATATACATAATGAATACTAACTTTAAAAGACACAGGTCAATTTCAGGTTAGTAGTTTCTCAATTTTTAGGCGAGTCTTGTTTTTTCATCATGAGTCTTTGTATTTAGGCTCTGTAACACCATCAGTATCTTCCTCATCCTCTTCGCTCTCAGTGGGAGGAGGCGGTGGTTTGGAAGGTGAAGGGATAATGGATGCTGTTATAGGGGTTTCATGAGAAGTTGGAGATGGAGGAGTGGGGGTGGGAGCAGAGGATGGAGGCGGGGTTAAATTTAAGGCTTGCTTTTCGCTAAAATGGCGCTTTCTTATCTCTTCGCAGCGCTGCAAAACAGTTTGGGAAGATACGTGAGTTATCTTTGTAGGATCAATAAAAACAAAAGAAGTTTGTAAAAAAACATTAGCTTTATTTTCTGGAACTATTGCAGATTCAATAGAACCTGTAGGAGAATGCTCTTTATTTTTATAAAAAAACGCGGAAGTATTTAGTTCTTCGGTAGCTGGCTTGAAAAGAAGACCTGCTTTGGTGCTTTTATCAAGAGATTTATTATCTGTTATGAGCTCAATTTCCCTTCCTACTTTAAAAGGATCTTGAGAAGAAGCTGTATCGATATCTTTTTTTCCAAGTTGATGCATGGACTTTAAAAGAACGAAGTGCCCCAGCTGTCTTGCGGCAAGTTGTTCGCTTGTAAGATTTGCGTTTTCAACAATTTGGACAGTAACAAGGCGCTCATTATCTTTACCCTTAACATTGATGGTATAGGTATAGATTCTTTCATTATCCTTGGAAGTTTCTGTTGCACTGCGCAACCACCCAGGGCCGCCACTCGGAGAAGATGTAGGAGTTATGCTCATAAAAGCCCTATTGTGGTTATTACATGTACATGAAGGGAAATGTTACAGCTGCAGTGTTTGCTGTATGCTGAGTCGCAGCAAGATGCTCATCTTCTACTCTAAGTTGAGCTTTTTGCTGTTCGTTAAGTTCGCTTTCATCAACAACTTTTATAGACACTGTTGGTACATGATTAGGATGGGTTGAATCAAGAGGGGCTGTAGATATGGGAGCACCTTCTCTTTGCATGGAAGAAATACGTGACGATACGGCGGAAGGTGGAAAGGGGGCTGTGGACGGTGGTGGTGCAGAAGTGCGAGGGGGCGCAGGAGGTTCTGGGGGAGGAAGTGGTGGTATAGGAGGTGTGGGGGTTGTTGTAGTTGCAGGATCAGGACTTACACTTGTTATCCTGCCAACTATCGGCCCTGTATCTACGGTAGTTGGTTTCCTTGTCAGCGTGCCGCCAGGTGTAGAGTAAAATCGGATTTGCGCTAAGATATCCTTCGCCCTGTCGATTTTGGATATCCTTTTAGAAGAAGGTGTTCCGTCAGAATGTTGTCTAACTACATGGAATCCCTTTCTTTTTACTTTAAATAAATCTTTTAATTTTTTACCAAGCCAGGTTTCAGTTTTTGGATTTACTATATATCCAATTTGACCAGTAGACGCTAGAAATAAGCGCCTCCAACTCCTTTCTTCTTTTACTCCACCAGAAAATCGTGCAAGAAGCTCCTCTTTGAAATTACCCTCTGTATTTAGTTCCCATTTGCATTTGTTATTTGCGTCCCAAACGTACGGAGGATCTCCCTCTTCTTTGCCAGGCCAGACAAGAATTACTGCTTTAACAGCTTTATTTTCGCCTCGGATAGTATAGATTTCGGGAGCAGTTGCTTTGTCCTTAATCCTATCAAAATGCTCCTTTGCCTCTTTTGCAGTGAATGATTTGAATGCATTTTTAAGTGCTTTCATTGCTAAAACTTGAGTGAGCTGATCAGATTCTTGCACCCCCTTAAATGTGTAAGTGAGAAGATAATTTTTTCCTGTTGTATCATGTACTACAACTTGGTGCGTAGTTTTACCCTCATGTGTTTGTATTGCCCATTCGTGAGTTATTTTTCGATCGGAGCCTTCTTGAGCAAGATTTAAGTTTGTTTTGATTTGGGACTCTTTGGGTAACTGGGTAGGATCAAAATCTGTTGTCATAATGTTCTCCTTTTAAAATTCATTTTAGCAAAAAAAAGTTGAATAATCAATAAAATTAATACTATAAAGAGTTCTTCTTGACAGGACATGGCTTATTATGCCAGTATCCGAAGATATAGATATTTTGAAATTTAAGTTGAAGATTCAGTATTTAAATAGTGTAAGTATCTAATATTTAATCAGTTAGCAAATATATAAAAGGAGATAAAAGTATGGCTAAAGAAGTCGTTATCGTTACTGGAAGTAGTGGCCGTATTGGAACAAACGTTGCTGAGCGCTTATGTAGTCAATATCAAGTTGTTGGTTTTGACTATGTATCTTCAGCTCTGACACCTGCATCTATGGATTATGTGAAAGTAGACTTGGAGTCTGACGAAAGTGTAAAAAATGGCTTTAAACATGTAAGAGAAAAATATGGTGATCATATTGTTTCTGTTATACATCTTGCTGCTTATTATAACTTTACTGGCGATCCAAGTGAAAAATATGAAACCATTACAGTGCAAGGAACTGGCAGAATGCTGCGTGAATTGCAAAATTTTCGCTGTGAGCAGTTTTTATTTTCCAGCACGATGCTCATTCACGCACCTTGCGAGCCAGGAACGACTATCAATGAAAATTCTCCTTTAAAAGGGCTTTGGGATTATCCAAAATCTAAAATTGAAACAGAAGCTCTAATGAGAAGAGAGAGGGGTAATATTCCTATTGTGGTGCTACGCATTGCAGGTGTTTATGATGATTATTGTAATTCGATACCACTCTCCACTCAAATTCAACGCATTTATGAAAAGCAATTTGCAAGCAAAGTTTATCCAGGTGACACTTCAAGGGGTACATCTTATCTGCATATGGATGACCTTGTTGATTGCATCGAACTCTCTTTTAAGAAAAGAGCATCTCTTCCAAAAGAATTTTTTGCGCTTGTTGGAGAAGATAGAACGATGAGTTACGATAGCATCCAAAAAGCTATTGGAAAACTACTTTTTGGTATTGATTGGACAACTGTACGTATTCCAAAGCCTATTGCAAAAATTGGTGCATGGCTACAAAACTTAACTGGGCAATCTTACATTAAGCCTTGGATGGTAGACCTTGCTGATATCAATTATGTGCTCGATATTAGCCTTGCAAAAAAGGAGCTTGGGTGGATTCCAAAGCGCTATGTGGGAGATACATTACCTAAAATGATCGATGCATTGAGAAAGGATCCTGTTAAGTGGTATAAGCACCACAAGTTGGTCATGCCATCGTGGGTCGAAAAGAAAGCAGCTCCATAATTTAGAGGATAAGATTTATGATAAACCATTATCAGATGAGTGCTACAGAAGAAGAAGCTCGAAAAAAACATTATGAAAAGAGTGTCTGGGGAAGGCTGCTTACAATCCTTTTAGGAGTATGGCTTATCACTAGCCCTTTTACTTTTGGTTATGAAAGTATGAGCGTTGCAGGGTCCATTCCAACGACAGGTATATCATCAAAGGATCCTGTGGTTATCTTGGAAAGAGCTCATCACATGGTTAATAGTGATGTCATAACGGGCGTTTTAGTCATTATTTTTGGTATATTATCACTTTCTTATAAGAGGATATGGCCCTCTTGGATTGTCTGCTTTTTGGGTATATGGCTTCAATTTGCACCGATTGTCTTTTGGTCTCCACTTGTTTCTTCTTATTTAAATGATTCTGTTATAGGAGCATTGCTTATAGCGTTCTCTATTTTAGCGACGCATCTTCCTTGGGAAGGGCTTAAAGAGGGGGCCGAAGTGCCTCCTGGTTGGTCATATAACCCATCTTCTTGGCTGCAAAGAATACCTGTCATATTTTTTGGATTTTTAGGTTGGTTTATTTCAAGGTACCTCTCAGCCTATCAATTAGGTTATATACCGCAGGTATGGGATCCTTTCTTTGGCTCAGGAACGCTCGACGTAATTACGTCAAAATTATCACAATCGTTCCCCATTTCAGATGCAGGCCTTGGAGCTGTTGCTTATTGTATCGAAGCGCTTATGGGTTGTAAAGGAAGTAGTAGAAGATGGCGTACAATGCCTTGGATGGTAATTTTCTTTGGTATTTTAGTGGTTCCGCTTGGCTTTTGTAGTATTCTTTTGGTTATGATGCAGCCAATTATTGTAGGCGCATGGTGCGGGTTTTGTTTGGTAACAGCTGCTGGTATGCTTATCATGATAGCCTTGACAGTGGATGAAGTGGTTGCTGTATTGCAGTTCCTTCATTATACTAGAAAAAAGAAAGAGTCCTTTTGGTACGTTTTTTGGAAAGGGGGATGTCCAGAGGGGGCTTTAGATGATAAAGTAACACCAAGATTTACAGATTCGTCTGGAAAATTTAAGGCTATGGTAAGGGGTGTCAATATTCCTTGGAATCTTCTTATTGCGGCTTTAGTCGGTGTTTGGATGATGTTTGTGCCTCATATATTTGTATTGAAGGGATTTCTTGCAAATAGTGATCATGTAATGGGTGCTTTAGTGATTACAATATCGATTATTTCTTGGGCGGAAGTTACAAGGGCTCTTCGTTTTTTGAATATACTTTTTGGTCTTTGGATACTTATTTCTCCATGGGTTTTGGGTGGTTCTATTGTTTTAGCAGACTGGAATAATGTAATTGTGGGTGCTCTTCTTGTTATTTTGAGCTTTAGAAGAGGTGTTATTCGTTATAGCTATGGAACTTGGGATCGTTGTATTTTATGAAGGCTGATATTCGATGAAAGATGTATTAAGAAAAAATTTAAATTATATTGTTGTAGCAGGGCTTGTTGCCTTGCTATGTTCTTCTTGCCAAACAAGAGCTGGCACAGGAGCTATTGCTGGCGGTGCAATTGGCACGGGTGTTGGAGCCATTGCGGGAGGAGGCCAAGGCGCGCTTATTGGAGCAGGTCTTGGTGCTTTAACGGGAGCAGTTGTTGGTAATGCCATGGATCATGGACATTAAGAAGTAATTCTAATTCGTTCATTATTAGTCTGTTAAATAAAATATTAAGGTATTTTAAAAAAGGCGCTTGCGAAATAATCACTCGTTTCAGTATCTTTGTGCTACTTCCGACGTTCAGATTAAGAAAACGTTGAAGACAAAGAGACGTCACCGAGCGCTCAAAAGTGTTATTTTGACAATATCAGTAAGACAATGTGCAAGCCTAAAAACAAGAAATGAGGGCTTGTGCGGTAGAGTAATTTTTTTTATTCTACAGCCTTTTTCAAAGATTTTAATTTATAGAGCGGTAACTGTATCTATAGTAACTGTATCTATAATAGTATATTAAATCAGATTTTATTTTTTCGAGAATTTGATCTTGGTTCAGATTGAATGCTGACGGCGTGGATGAGGCATGCGAGTCGAACGAACTAGTTTACTAGTTAGT
>JARLHF010000061.1 GCA_031292375.1 Chlamydiales bacterium | reverse complement strand
TTGTTAAAATTGTCTTTTTTGACATCTTTATCGTTAAATTTTTCAACCATATGTTCACATATGCTTGAAAAATTTATCAATAAATCTACTCAAAAAATTTCAATTTTTCTAAGCAAAGCTAATTATGCAAGAAGTCTATTTACTCATGTGTTACATTGGTTGTAGAGGACAATTCATAACCTAAATAATAACTATTTATCGAGATAGCATTTTTTACATCTTTAAAGTCTACAATTTCTGGCTGACTAGAGTCATTATATCTTACCCATTCACCCTTATCATTCTTGCTGTAGTTAATGTAATGCCCGTTGTCTATTGATCCAGCACCGTTGTGGCAAATTGCAGATGAAAGAACATATTTTTTTATTTGTGTTTGGATCATTTTATTATCCTGCTCTTTATAGATAGGAATGGTAAGTGTAGCTTCATCCTCTTTAAAAACAGGAATTGGAAAGTCAAGCCTTTTACTAGTATTTGCTTCCATACAGTAGTGCATACGTGCTATTTGAACCAAAAGTGTTTCTGGTATTGCGTTTTCAGTGAAATATTGATGTTGTTCTCCATCTACATATATCTGGACATCATTACCATCTTTTTGTTCTGTCCCAATATGTATTTGGTTTTTGTTCTCATTGTTAAAGTGAGAAGTATGAAGATTTTCTAAAAGATCTTCCATTGTTTTGATATGCTCTTCAAGATATTCACCCTTATCCTCTATGCTAGGTAAGTGTAATTCAATGGTTGCGCGATATTCTTGCGGTTCTAAGTCTGCACTCCAACTTTTTACGGATGTAAGTTTGTATGTATCAATAACTTGAGTTACTGTCTCATTTTTTCCTGTATGAGCTTCTTCAAAGGTATTTATTAGATGACGGATAAGCTCTTCAGGATCCTGCTGAGAACCTAAATCATATGGCCAACCCGTTGATTGAATCAGTGTGTATAGTGTTTCTAGATATTTTCTTTCAATGGGTACTTGACGCCGTAAGCGATCAATGGTGGCAGCTAAGTGCTTTTGTAATTTATTTGCAAGGCCTTGCTTAAGGCGCTGTTCTATGTTCTCTGAGTCTACGTTAATAGGTATTGTAAGTAACTTGTCAAAGTGTTTTAGGCGAGCAATTAGCCAAAGAGATGCATTCATATAGCAAGTAGCACCTAAATTACCAAGTGAAGACATCTTCTTACTTGTATCTACTTTTGTAAGGTCTCCAGTAAGAGAAAGTAAGTTTTCATTAAGTTCAGAAGAATTTAACACTAAAAGCATGTTGATATTTTGGATTGTGTTATCATGCTTGGAATTTGGATGAATGTAGTCTAATACGTGTTTAATAAATGATAAAGAATCAGAAATATCAATATCAGATTCTTTCAAGACCCTTTGAAGATCGACTAAATCTTCTTTGCTAACTGCCTGGTTTGTTCTTAATTTTAATGTAAGATTTGCAAGGTGTTTGAGGACTGCAACTTTCAGCGTATATTCTACTAGTGTTGGGAAGTGAGTATGGGCTTCTTTAATACTTTTAACAGGAGCGTTTAGATTAAAACCATTAAGATTTAGAGGGTCAAAAATATTGTTACAAATTGGGTTGTCACGTACAAATAAAAGTATCTGCATTAGAATTCTTTGATCCCTATCTAATCCTTCTGGAGGGTCTTCTGTATAACTGTCAGTTAATTTTGGTGTATCTACAATCTTGGCTGAAATCCTAGATATGTTAGGAATTTTTAAGTCCTTTTTGAAAATTTCATAGCATGCTCGTATTGCCTTGATAAGAGGAGTACTCTCATTTGTAAAATTAGAGCTAATATAAAGTAGAATATTAATAGGGTGATTCGTGGATGTTTCTCTTGAGCCTGGTAAATTACGCCACATATCTCTTAGAGGATATAAATCATCATTGTTAATTTCTTCACCTCTTCTCATTTTGTTAACAAGTTTTAGATAGTGAGCACGGAAAGCTTGTATTTCAGATTTAAATTCTAAGTAGTTGCAGTATTCAGAGAGAGATGCATTGTCAGGGATGGTATACCTGAAATTACTTTTGAAAAGAAGCTCGCACATATCATCAGATCTACTTGTGATTGTAAGAGAATCCCAAAGAGCTTGGCCATCGTGAGGTAAATAGGGAGTAGGCTTTTGTAAAGCGTTATTAGTGTTTTTTTCCAACTTTTCTAAAGGAGCTTCTGAGGGCATTGACTGTTGTAAAATAGATTTTAAAGTCTTCTGGTCTGAAGAAAATAAATCGCCAAGAGCAGCTAGCATTCTAGTTTTATTTGTAATGGATTCAGCAAATGGTAAGTGTTCTTCTCTAATTAGCTCCCATAGTTGTTTTAAAGCCATTAATTCATCAGCAGATACTTCCTTATTTTCTCTTATTTTATTAACTAGGAATCGTATATGAGCATGCAACAAAGGAGCTGCAGATTTGAGTTTAAGTTGACGACATAGAAAAACGCCCTCATTTTCGTGTGGCTCTTGTTGCAGGGCCTTGTAAGGTGGTTTTATAATGAGCAAGGCCTGGCGGTTTGTGCTTATGAATAATAGTGTATCCCAAAAAAGACGAAAGTCGTAAGTTAAAATAGGTGATCGAGGAGTGTTTTGAGGATCAAATGTACATGGATTTGCTATTTTAGTAGCTCTGTCGTTAATTTTTAATGACAAAAGAGAGGAACTTATAGCTTTTTGAAGTATAGGTTTTAAGTCTGTAGGGGATTTAAAGAAAAAGCTGCCAAGGCACAAAATAAAGTCTGTGTTGCTTCTTAGGTCTTTTCCTATTAGTTGATCTATTCCAAGAAAGAAGAAGAGCTTTTTAAAACGATCAAGTTCTTGGCTTGTAATATTTCCATTTTGTCTTATTTTATTAGCTAGATGGGTGAGTACGCCTCGAAATGCCGATACATGTGCATTGTACTGGGCACTGCGACAATAATAGTCAAAATCATTTTCTTGCTCATGTTGCTCATGTGCAGGCATATTGTTGAGATCGGCTTGCAAAATACAATTATCGCTGTCAATGGTTTGTGCTATAGATAAAAGAGTTTCATAACATATTTTATTTAGTTTATTCCCTTTAAAGTCTGTTTGAGCCTCTATAACCCTGTTTTCTGGAAGAGGTATCAATTCAACAGGTTTTTGTTCACCTTGCGGTAATTGAAATAGCATCCAGCTATCAATAAAAGGTTTGAATACTTCAAGATCTACTTGAAAGAATCGACAAAAAGAGATAAGAGGATCTATTGTGTTAGGGTATCCACATATTTTAATATCAAGTTGGTTGCATAGCTCTTTAAAGGCATTCATCTCCGTTTTTGTAATAGGTAGCTGACTTCTTACTTTGTGAACAAGCGTTGTCAAATGGGTACAAAAAGCATTAAAGTAAGCATTGTGTTGCATGTGCGTAACAGAATGTTCTTGATCTTCTTCGAGTTGTTCTCTATTTGTGAAGGCATTAAAGCAGGTAGCACTTTTACTTATAAAAGATATCATTAGGTAGAGCGTTTTTTCTTCACCAGTAAGATGTTGTGGAGGTGTAAATTCTATGTTGTCATCTTCTGCACAAGGAAGATTGGGATTGGATGTAGGAGTAATATTGAGAATAGTAATATCTCTATCAATAGATAGCTTTATAAAGGGTTTAAGAGCATCCAAATCTATTTGGAGAAGGTTGCCAATGGCTTCAAATATTTTTGTGGTATTTGGAGGAAGATATGTTTGATTCAATGTCTTTAAAAGGTGTTGAAGGTATTTTACATGGTTAACTTTTACAGAAATTGTAGAATCTCCACCCCTCATAAAATGAATAATTGCATAGAGTTGCTTTTTAAAAGAATTTAAAGGTTCAATAAGCGGATTGTCTTTTTTAGTAAGAAATGCATTAAAAAAGTCATTTTCTGCAATAATTTTTAAAGTATTTAAAAGACTTATCTGATTAGGGGCTATACCCTCTATTTCTTTTAGCTCATTTATACTTACTCCAATATGGAGATTGTCTGGAGGACAAAGTATTACTGTATCCTCATCGTCTATGGAAGTTGGGGCTGGTAATACAATTCTTGAGGAAAATAGGCGAAAGAGAGACTCAAAGCTTTGTCTTACCCAGAGAATGATTCGACCAAGCCAAGAACTTTTTTCAATCATTGAGTTAGATTTGTGAGGAATGGGATGTAAATTAAAAGAATGAACAGAGTTTACCCCAAACATAATTAATCTTTTGTTAAGTTATATATGAATGCGGTATTGTAATTAAGTATTATAAAGATTAGTTAAAGGGGATTAATTTTCTTGGTAGAAACTAACTCATAGCCCAAATAATAGCCATTTGTTGAAATGTCTTGTTTTGCTTCTTCAAAATTTACGATTTTTGGCTCATTCGAATCATTATGCCGTACCCAGTTGCCTTTAACATCTTTTGAGTAGTTAATGTAGTGTCCAGAATTTGCTGAGTTTCCTCCCCAGTGACACACGGCAGATGAGAGGGCGTATGTTTTATCCTCTGTATGGATCATCTTACCATTTTGTTCTTTATAGACGGGGATTGTAAGAGTTGCACCTTGTTCTGTAAAAATGGGGAGTTCAAAAGTTAGTTTACCGCTTTTAAAATCGCGGTTGAATCCTCCTTCCGTCCAAAAACGTTTTGTTTGTAGTAAGAGAGTGTCGGGCGTTCTACCTTCAGTAAAATGGCTTATTAGCTTTCCATCTACCAATTCTCCATTATCAAGTTTTATTCGCTCGTCCTTTGTAAGTATTTGAACTTGAAAATTTTGTATAATTTTTTCCATGCTTGTAAGCTCACTGTCAAGTTCTTCACGATTTTTGGTAGGTAGTGGTAATGATATAGCTATTTCAGGGCTTGAAAGAGTGAAAGAAAGCGGATCCCAGTCTTTTTCAGCTGTGAATCGGTATGTATCAATAACTTGATCGGCATTAAAGACCTTTCCTGTATAAGCCTCTGCAAAGAGGTTGATGAGAGATTCAATAAATTCTTGAGGGTCTTGTTGATCCCCTCTATCATGGTGCCAGCCCGTTAGTTGGAGTAATTCAAATAAGGTATCTAGCTGTTTTCTTGTAACTTCAGTGCCGCGTCGTAAACGGTCAATGATAGCTGCAAGATGTTGTTGTAATTTTATTGTAAGGGAATGTTGGATGTATAGATGAATGTCGTTGGCAGTAGCTGTTGCTAAATTTAACTCTTTAGAAGGAATAAGCGTTTTAAGAGGTCTGTCAAAATGTTTTAGGCGAGCTAGCATCCAAAGAGAGGCATTCATATAGCAAGTACAAGATAGGTTATTAAGGCTTAGCATCTGTACATTTGCATCTGCTGGTGCAAGACTATCAACTGAAAGTAAGCGTCCACTTCCTTCAAGGGATTGTAATTTTAAAAGTTCTTGCATAACAGTAACTTGCTCAAAGATAGGATCTCCCTCCCGGTCTTTCCCAACATAAATAGGAAATGTTTGTTTAGCATTAAAATCGGGATGAAAATAGTCTAACAAGTCTGTAATTAGGGTTGTAGATGCAGCATTTATATTACTCGATTCGAGAGCGTTTTGTAGGGTGGCAAGGTCCTCTTTGCTAATGGGCTCATTTCTTCTTAGTTTTGTAATAACAGCTATAAGGTGAGAGCGAGTGGCTTTTTTCTCTGTATTTGCAGCCTGTTTTTGAAACCAAATAGCTGTCTCGTCAATGTTTGTAACTTCTTTTGGAAGATCAATACATTTAGGATACTCTAAAAGCTTATCAATAATAGGATTGCGGCTCATTAATAAAAGTGATTCTAAAAGTAGGGATTGTTCGTTGTTTAAACCTTGCGGGGGGGATTGAGAATAGGGCTCACTTGAGATCCGTTTATATTGTCCCTTTTTTACGGATAGGACTTTTAAGTCACTTGTATAAGTTTCAACTTGTTTTTTTAAGAGATCCCCAAGTGCGCGCATATCCATTGTTAAACCAGATTCAATTGAGGATAGAATTGCAATGGGCGATGGAGGTGTTGTTGGTAATCCTTGAGATTTTATCCATAAGTTTTCTAGAGTACTTATTTCTTCTTTGCTAATCGTTTGTTGTAGTCTTATTTTATTGATAATAGCAAAGTATTGAGAGTGAAAGAGGTTGATTATAGATTGAATTTTTAAGTTATTGCAGTATTCAAGAAGGGATTGATTTTCATCAACAACCTTGTTGGGTTCACTTGGCAATAGAATGTCAGTTCTACTGGCAATTGAGAGGGATTTCCAAAGATTTCTTTGAAGAGAGGAGGCAAACTGAGAAGGGGGTTGTGGTGCATTTTCGATTTTTTCTTCTAGGTTTGGAGGCATTGGAAGGCAATTGGCTGTAAAAGCAAGAGTGCAATGCTGAAGTAGTGGACTTAATTCTTTTACAGGTCTTGAAAAGAAATTGCCAAGGCGTGCAATGACGTCTACCACATCGAGATTATTGTCTATGACGATGTTGAGGTTTTGACATAATTGTTTGAGCGTGCTTAGTTCTTCTTTTGAAATAGGTGTTGGAGGATGTTCTCTGAGCTTGTATACAAGTGCTGTTAAATGGGTGCAAAGGGCGCGAAGATAGGCGTTATGTTGCATTGCATGTGTATATTGCTCTGGATTGCTACTGTCTAGACTTACTTGTTGCGGGTTTAGGAAGGCATTACAGAAGGAAGAACTTTTGCTTATGAATAGAAGTGATTGATGGAGCAATTCTTCTACATTAAGTAATCTATTGGGTATTTTTGGAACGGTACTGTAGTCTTCAGGTATCTCTGAAGTAAAATTGGGATTCTCAGGAGTAGGAGAGATATTTAGTTTGGTAATATCATCAGTAATCGATTGCTCTAGAGTAGGAATAAGGAGGGAAAAGTCTACTTGAAAGAGTGTTCCAATGCTTGTAACGATTTCTTCAGCACTTTTGGGAGCTTTTTTATCTAGACCTTGAAAAAGAGTTTGCAGACGCATGATCTGTGAATTGGGGATAGTTTCAGTAGGATCTTGGCGTTTTATAAAAGAAATAGTCTCTAAAAGTTGTTGTCTAAAAGCATTTAATTTTTCAAAATCTATTAATTTTTCAATTTTTTCAGGTTCTGTTGAGGGCTCAAATAAAAAATTTACAAATTCAATGGGTCTATCTTCTTCTCTTTGTTCTACTTGTAGGGCTACATCGAAAAGAGGATTTTCTGCAATCATCTTTAAAGCATCCCTTAGACTTTTTTGATCAGGTGGTTCTGTATAAGCATTGCCTGTGGGAGGAAGGGGTGGTGGAAGAGGAAGTGGAGGAGGAAGTTGTCTTGGATGAGAGGGAATACTTCGGCTAAAAATATGAAAGAGAGATCCAAAGGCGCTTCCTATCCATCGGAAGATACGACCGAGCCAAGAGGAAGTGCGTGGCTTTGGCAAGTTAGGTCCTTGAGAAAAATTTGCCTTAAAGGGCTGAATAGGATTAGTGCTGCTCATAATTTAAGTATTTACTATCATTAGGTATATAATTCAATGAAATGTAGTGTAGCTGATTTATATTAAGAAGAGTTAAAGTTAAAAAATGGAATGTAAAATATGGATTTAATAAAAGAAAGTTTTATGGAAGTAGCAGATGATGTCATCAAGCAGCAAAAGATAAAGTTATTAAAAGAGGCTGAGCGTTTTATTCCCAACATTACAGAAGAGGATCTTTTGCAGCCAAATGATTATCCAGAACTTGAATATAATCCTCAATTTCGTCACGAGGAAGGAATTCTGGAAGGTATGCTTACCCTTCGGATGGCGCTTATTGCTTATACAGAATAAATGCCTTGTATTTTTTTCATTTTGTGGGTAAGCTTGCTCTTTTTTAATCTACTATTGAACCCTTGGGAATTATACCATGAAAAAAAATATCCATCCTGCTTACAGAGATGTTCTTTTTATAGATTCTTCTACTGGCCATAAGTTTGTCTGTGGAAGCACATTAAAGACTGATAAAGTAGAGAAATTTGAAGGAAAAGAATATCCTGCATATTATGCATCAGTTTCTTCAGCATCTCATCCTTTCTTTACAGGTAGCAATAAGTTTGTTGACTCTGAGGGACGCGTAGACAAGTTTTTAAAGCGTTATGCAGCAGCTACTAAAAAAAGAGAGGAGAGTGATCAAGAATCTGCGTCTGATCAAAAAGAAGCCCCAGCAAAAGGCGCAGCAGCTGCAAAAAAGAAAAAAAAGAGCTAAGCATTGAAAGAAAAGATCGAAAGGCTTGCATCAAGGCTTGCTGAATGCGAAGAGGCTTTAGGAAAGCCCGAAGTCCTGTCTGATCAGAAAAACTATCGTCTTTTAGCGACGGAACATGCTTATCTCTCTGAAGTTGTCGCAACATGGAAGCTCTTGCTTGCAAAGCAAAATAGTTTGCAAGAAAATAGGGAGCTTTTAAAGCATGAAACTGATCAAGAGTTTGTAGAGCTCTTAAGAGAAGAGATAGAGGCCTCTGAAAAAGAGATTGTGCAAATGGAAACTCAGTTGCAGCATCTTCTTGTCCCTCCAGACCCTAATGATAATAGAGATACAATCGTTGAAATCAGAGCAGGAACGGGTGGTGATGAGGCGGCTCTTTTTGTGGGCGATGTGGTACGTATGTATCAGTATTATGCAACTAAAAAGGGTTGGAAATTGGAGACTCTCTCAGCCTCGCCTTCCGAGGTGGGTGGCTTCAAAGAATACGTAATGGTTCTTTCTGGCCCAAACGTCTATCGATTTATGCGTCATGAGGGTGGCACACATAGGGTTCAAAGGGTTCCTGCAACTGAAACGCAAGGAAGAGTACACACATCTGCAATTACGGTTGCCGTCCTTCTTGAGCCTGGTGCTGAGGAAGATTTCGAACTTGACGAAAAAGATCTTCGTATAGATACCTACAGATCATCAGGAGCAGGTGGTCAGCACGTTAATACAACAGACTCAGCAGTAAGAGTGACACACATCCCAACAGGACTTGTTTCTTATTGTCAGGAAGAGAGAAGTCAGCATAAGAATAAAGATAAAGCTATGCGTCTTTTAAAGGCTAAGATTGTTGAAGCAGAGCATGCAAAAAAACAAGCAGATATTGCCAATGAAAGATCGACACAAGTTGGCTCTGGTGATCGCTCAGAGCGTATTCGCACCTATAACTTCTCTCAAAATAGAGTGACAGACCATCGCATTAATTTGACACTTTACAACTTGAATCTTGTAATGGAAGGTGAGCTAGATGATATCACAAGCGCCCTTGTAAGCCATTATAATCAGAAAAAATTAGAAGCAATTTAGAGTGAAAACAATTGCAGATATTCTTCAGTTATCGACAAAGTATCTAGAAGAGAAGGGATTTGTAAATCCAAGACGAGAAGCAGATGAACTTGTGAGTTGTGCCCTTGGACTTAAGCGATTGCAACTCTATCTAGATTACCAAAAGCCCCTAACAGAAGAAGAGCTTTCTAGGTGTCGTCATTTTTTAAAGCGCAGGAGTACTCATGAGCCTATTGCATATATACAGGGTTATGTCGACTTTTATGATTGCAAAATTGAGGTAAACTCTTCTGTTCTTATTCCAAGACAAGAAACAGAAATTTTGGTGGATAAAATTGCCTTAGACATCAAAAAGCGAGGACTTGAAAATAGTTCTATTTTGGATCTATGTACAGGCTCTGGCTGTATTGCTATTGCACTTAAAAACAGGTTTAAAACTGCAACGGTTTATGCATTAGACATTTCGGCAGATGCGCTTGAAGTTGCAAAGCGCAATGCACAAAAAAATGGTGTTAACATCCAGTTTATTCATGCAGATTTTTTGGAAAATTTTTCTGAAACAGTAGATCTTATCATTTGTAATCCTCCTTATGTTTCTGAAGCGGAGTTTTCTGCTTTAGATGAAAGCGTTGTGAACTTTGAGCCTAAGGGTGCACTTGTAGGAGGCCTAACTGGTCTTGAGTTTTACGAAAAGCTTGCAAAAGAGGCTTTAGCACATATGCCCTCTGGTGGCATCATTGCATTAGAGATAGGTTGTAGCCAAGGCCCGGCAGTTAGGAGCTTATTTGAGAGGGAAGGCTGGCAAGACATCCAAGTAGAACAAGACTGGTCTCAAAGGGATCGGTTCTTGAGTGGTTCAAAGAGTTGAAACGGAGGGCTATGTTTAGAGGGCTATGTTTAAATGTTGCTGCCTTCTGAATCGAGAAGAACAGGATAAACAAGATCGCCTTCAGCGATAGAATATACATAAAAAATTTTTTATCTTATTTAGACTTCTTGCATAATTACATTTGCTTGTTAAAATTGTCTTTTTTGGCATCTTTATCGTTAAATTTTTCAACCATATATTCATATATGCTCTCAAAATTTATCAACAAATCTACTCAAAAAATTTCAATTTTTCTAAGCAAATGTAATTATGCAAGAAGTCTACTGTTGAGAGAGTATATATCAAATATCATTTCTTCTTTGCGAAATACTCTCTAATGAAATATAATGCTCACGTTTGAATGTGGATTTTAGTTTTAAGATGTTTGGTGCATTGACCGAAAAGTTATCCAGTGTATTTTCAGGGCTTTCTTTTAAAAAAAAGCTGACCGAAGATAACATATCTGAAGCAGTACGAGAGGTACGTCTTGCCCTCTTAGAGGCTGATGTAAACTATTCTGTAACTAAAGATTTTGTTAAGAGAGTTAAAGAAAAAGCCTTGGGTGATGCTGTCATTAAGTCGGTAAGTCCTGGTCAGCAATTTATTAAAGTTATACATGATGAATTAATTGCCTTGATGGGTGAGCAGGAATCCGCTTTAGATTTATCACAGAGTCCTGCTGTTATTCTACTTTGTGGTCTTCAGGGTTCTGGAAAAACAACGTTTGCAGCGAAGCTTGCAAAGTTTTTAAAGAAAAAAGAGTTTCATAAAAAGCCCTTACTTGTGGCGTGTGACTTGCAAAGACCTGCAGCCATTGATCAGTTAATGGTGCTAGGTGAGCAGATCTCTGTTCCTGTATTTTCGATAAAGGGATCAACAGATCCAAAACATATTGCCCTATTGGCCCTTGAAAAGGCGCGTGCAGAAAATTTTGATGTCATTATCGTGGATACTGCAGGACGCTTGCATGTTGATGAAGAGTTGATGAAGGAGCTTTCGACTCTTAAAAGTGCTTTGAAACCTCAAGAGGTGCTTTTTGTTGCGAATGCGGCAACGGGTCAAGAAGCAGTAAATATTGCAGCTGAATTTAATCGGCGCATAGAAATTACAGGCTCTGTCCTAACCATGCTCGATGGTAATACACGAGCAGGGGCTGCTATTTCTATTGCACATATTACTGAAAAGCCACTGAAATTTGAGGGGACTGGTGAAAAGCTTGATGATGTGCAGCTTTTTAATCCAACATCGATGGCAGATCGTATTTTGGGTATGGGAGATACGATTAATCTCGTAAAAATGGCTCAAGAGCACGTGAATGATGATGAAGCTAAAAAGCTTGAGCAAAAGATTAGAAAAGCTACGTTTACCTATAACGATTATTTGAGCCAAATGCAGACGATGAAGAAGATGGGCTCCATTAAAAGTTTGCTAAAAATGCTTCCTGGTGTAGGCTCGATGCCAGAGTTAGAGATGTCAGATGAAAAGTTTGCCAAGATTGAGGCTGTGATTTTGTCGATGACGCTTGCGGAAAGGCAAGAAAAAGTAGAGCTTATCCCGAGTAGACGCAAGAGAATTGCAAAGGGTAGCGGGACAGAAGTAGAAGAAGTTAACAAGCTTGTTAAAAGTTTTAAGCAAGCAAAGCAATTTTTTAAAAATATGCCTAACATGAAACAGTTAGAAAAAATGATGGGAGGAATGGCGTGGCGCTAAAAATTAGACTAAGGCAACAAGGACGTAATAATCGTCCATTTTATAGATTGGTACTTGCTGATGAGCACTCTAAGAGAGATGGAAAGTATCATGAGAATTTGGGATGGTATAACCCATTTGAAGAAGAGCAAGATAAACTTGTTTCTATTAAAGCAGATCGTGTACAACATTGGATTTCTCATGGCGTACAAGTATCTGAAAGAGCTACAGCACTCCTTGCAAAAGTAGCTCCTCATGTAGTTGCATTTCAGCGCGAAAAAGAAGTTGCTAAAAGAGCAAAAGTTGCATTGAAGAGAAAGAGTAGAAAAGCAGGCAGCAAGTAATTTGCAGATAGATATTCTCTCCTTATTTCCGGGCTATTTTAAAGGTCCATTCGATGAGAGTATCATTAAGCGTGCAAGGGAGCAGATGCTTTTAAAGATCAACTTAGTTGATCTTCGTGAGTTTGCAACAGATAAGCATAAGCGAGTAGATGATAGACCCTATGGAGGAGGACCTGGAATGGTTCTTATGCCAGGGCCTGTGGTGGATGCAATTAGAAGCCTTAAAAAGGCTTCTAAAGTTAAGCCTAGAGTTATCTACTTATCTCCTCAAGGCGCTGTTTTAAATGCTGCAAGGAGTAGAGCTCTTGCTAAGGAAGAGCATATTATCTTACTTTGTGGGCATTATGAGGGTGTAGATGAGAGAGCTCTGTTTTTAGAGGTAGATGAAGAGATAAGTATTGGAGATTATGTATTAACTAATGGGTGCTTGCCTGCAATAGTTTTAGTAGATGCCATTGCAAGGTTTGTTCCTGGAGTTCTTGGGTGTGAAGATGCTGCAGCTGAAGACTCATTTGAAGCAGGAATCTTTGATTGCCCACATTTTACAAGACCTCCTATTTATGCCTCTATTGATAAGGACTTAGAAGTTCCAGAAGTTTTGCTCAGCGGGAATCATGAGCGGGTTAGAAAATGGCGTTATAGTGAATCTTTAGCAAAAACTTACGTTGTTAGACCAGATCTCTTTACGTGCCATCTTTTTGGTGAGTCGAAAAGTAAGTTGGAAAATAGGGGATTATTTCCTTATTTAGTTGTTAAAAATTTAAGAGCGAGTATAAAGTTTTACTCTGAACAACTAGGCCTTCGTTTAGAGCAGAAAAACGAGCAAGAGGCAGTACTTGAATTTACAAGTTGTGAAGAAAAAGTTGTGAGTAGGATTGGGTTAGTAGAAGCTAGTAGTGCGGATGAGAGAACAAGCTTTTTAAGCTGCATGAAGATGGTTTTTACAGATCCTAAAGAATTTAACAGTTTTACAGGCCGTTTACGCAGTAAAAAGTCGTGCACAAAGAGATCTCCTAATCTTGTTATTGCTGAAAAGGAAATCACATTTGTTGATCTTGATGGGCACATTTGGTATGCTGTTTTAGCGGGTAATTAAGTATTTTTTATTTTTAGATATTTTTATTTTAGGGTATATGAGGAGAGTTTGAAATGAGCAATGCCGCAATTGTGGAAGAGATTGGTAAGAGTCAGTTGAAGGACAATATTCCTGACTTTTCAGTAGGAGATACTGTACGTGTGCATGTGCGTATTGTGGAAGCGGCTCTTACAGAAGGAGTTAAGGGTGGAGGCGCAAAAACTGCTGAGAGTAAATCTAAAGCTAAGGCTGCAGCGGAAAAAGAGCGTATTCAAGTATTTACAGGCACTGTAATTGCTCGTAAGGGAAAAGGTGTTTCTGAGACTTTTTCTGTGCATAGAGTAGCTTATGGAGAGGGTATGGAGAGAGTATTTTTCTTGCATAGCCCACGTATTGCTACAATTGAAATTGCCAAAAGAGGGCGCGTAAGACGTAGTAAACTCTATTATTTACGTGGATCTTCTGGTAAGAAAGCAAAAGTGCAAGAGTTGCTTGGCGGGCCAAAGAAAGCAAAAGTTGTTCAAGCTACAGCTAGTGCCTAAGTATGAATGAACTGAGCCGTCTTAAAGCACTTTATGCGTATGAGACGGCAGCAAGAGACCTGGGGTATAAACATATTGCAGGTGTTGATGAAGCTGGAAGAGGCTGCCTTTTTGGGCCGGTGGTTGCAGCCGCCTGTATTATCCCAGAAGGTGTTTGGATAGAGGGTGTCAATGATAGTAAAAAGCTTACTCCTCTAAAGCGAGCATCTATCTTTTCTAAGCTCATACGTCATGCAAAAGTCTCTTATGCAGTTGGAATCGTTTCTGCCGCAGAAATTGATGAAATTAATATCTATCAAGCAAGTATAAGGGCGATGATTCTCGCGCTTAATGGACTAGAAGTTTCTCCTGATTATGCACTTGTAGATGGAATGCAGCTTTTCCATGAGCGATTTACTTGTAAAAAAATAGTTGGTGGAGATGCTTTGTCTTATTCTATTGCCGCAGCTTCAATTATTGCTAAAGAAACTAGAGATAGATTGGTCCTTGAATATCATGAAAAATGGCCCAACTATGGGTTAGATTCTCATAAAGGATATGGTACAAAGAAGCATCTAGATGCTCTTAAAGTTCATGGGCCAACACCGCTTCACCGTTTTACTTTTGAACCTTTGAAGGGGTCTTAATTATTTCTTAATTATTTATTAGTACAATAATTGCTTTAACACCAATTAAGTTACATACGTTAGGATAAAATTTATGTCAGCCTCTGCAATAATACCATCTATCTCTTCTGTTAATATTATTGAACATATTGTAAGTAGAGGTTCTGGCGGAAGGGTTTGTAGTATTAATAATCATCCAATTGCAAGATCAGTTGATTTAAGCGCTAGCAAGATTTTTCAAGATCATAAAGAAAAAATCTTAAATTTTTTTGTAGAGTCTAATGGCTCTTTAGAGCCTATTCCTTTTAAAACAGTCACCAAGGAAAATGGAAGAACAGTTTGTCGTTATAGAGTGGAAGTTTATGGTGAGCATGCAAAGGGGATTAATGATTGGATTGCAGAAAAGGAATCTTCTATTGCTTCAATTGAGCAAGAATGGAAAAGTTGGGGTTCTGCCGCCAAATGGTTAAATATAGCTGGTATTGTAGGTAGTCTTGCAAGCTTTGTTTTTATACTCATTGCTCGTGTAGGACTACTTACCACGGGATGGTACGTTGCCTTACCTATTTCTATTATTACAGTAATTGTTTGGCTTGTTAAGAGTTACTCTGAATATCGTGAAGATTTGGCCTCTAAAAAGGGTGAAAGCGTTTATCGTGAAGAGCAAAATTTTTGCATGAACCTGAATAAGCATTATTGTGCATTACAAGGGATATTGAACGATGCATTAGATAGTGAATTTGGGGTAAGCGCCTTACTTGAAGCCATTAAAAATAACTGTTTTGATAATAAAGACCCTAAAGATGATGCGATTTTAGATCTAATTACTGATAAAATCAGAACTACTGGTAATATTGAACATTATTTTGTTAAAGATAACTCTAGTGCAAAGCCCAAGCCTGCTCAAGATTTAATAGAGCTCTTTACAGAAGAACAACGTGAAAAAATTAGTGATTATGAGAGTAAAATTTGTGCACTAAAGTCTAGAATAGACAGATTACGCTCTTATCAGACTTGGGCAGAAGTTGCTTTAATTATTGTGGGAGCTGTTTCTGCAATATTTTCTGCTTTTGCAACTTCTGCTTTAATTACCTCTGCAGTTTATATAGCAATACCTCTTTGGAGTATCTCTACAGCCATTTGGCTTACTCGTGTCTATCTTGGTTATGAGCATGAGAATATTAATAAAAATGGAAAGGCAGTAGCAAGCGAGCAAGAAGAAAAAATAGGAGAATTCTTAAAGCCGCATCTTGTAGTTCAAGAGCGTATGCAAAGCATTTTAAATCGATGGCAAGTTGTCCTGGATATACGCAAAGAAATTGCTGAAGAGTATGAGAAGAAGAAGGAGAGTAGTGCAGGCAAAGTATTTACAAGCGTTACAGGTGAAGCATTGCCACAGGAAGATATAGCCAGAGTTTTCTTAGCAGGAAAACAAGCTGAGTCAGAAACTCGCGTTAAGTTAGTTAAGTTGGTTAAAGTAACAGAGTCTCAACCATAATTTGCAAAGCAGGCCTTCAGCCTGCAAATCACATCTCAACACACCTAGGGCTCCTAGGGCCTCCTAGGGGCGTGTGCCTCCTAGGGCGTGTGCCTTAGGCTATTATAACGCAGGCCTTCAGCCTGCAGTATCTTTTTCTATGTACCTTAATGATTGTATGCGTAATTTGCAGGGCGAAAGCCCTGCTTTATAAAAGCCTAGGGCATTCGCCCTAGGTGTGCTGAGGACATGATTTGCAGGCTGAAGGCCTGCTTTATAGTATTCTAAACCAGGCTTTTATACGTTTAACGAAGGAAGATAACGGGCGCGGATTCTCTTATAATAACAGGTTCTCTTACAACAATTGGATAACAACGCTCTCTGTAAAAAGAAGAGTAGTAGTGGCTATCATCGAGGATAATAACAGTTGGTTGAGGAGCATATGCAATAGGACGGTATCTTTGAAATGAGGGCTTTCTTGCAGGGGATCCATAATTTACGTTAAATGAGAAATTTATGGAGTGTTCTTTATGTTTTTTTCTTGGGTGAGCGGCACTTAAGCTTAAAGAAGCAAGTAGTGATGCGAATACTATTAATAATGTAATTTTTTTCATAAATTATCCTTGTTAAATTAAAACTCACAAGATTGTAATCAATTTGATTTAAAAAATACATAAAAATTTAATGTTTATAATTATAAAAAATAATTGATATTTAATGTAAAATTATGATATAATTAGCTTGTAAATAAATTTAGATGAGGTTTCTTTATGAGTAGTTTAGCAAATACGATGAGCTATATTTTAACTACAGAAGTTAAAGGGAAAGAAATACATTCTATAGAAAACTTTGCCAATATGTGCTTGAAGCCAGCTCAATATCTTTGGAATGGTAAAAAAGTAGAGTTAATTCAAAGAGATGAACAATTGGCTCTTCAAACAGATTTTATCTACCAACTAGATGAGCGTTCTTGGAAAAAATGTGCAATTATGGTCGTTCTGCTCATTCCAGGTGTCATTATTGGTATTGCGCTGAAGGCTTATGCAATGCATCAATACCATGCAAAAGGGAGTGATGAATTTATCAAGAAATGTCTAAATAAAGATATTGGAACAGTATATGTATCCAAAGGTCAAAATTCTTTTGGTAAGCTGGTTAGTGGTTATATTCAAAAATTAAAACTTGAGGAGAATGATTTAAAGAATCGCAAAATCATTTTTCTTTCAGAGGTTGATTATATAGCCCTACGTAATGAAACGCATCATTGTACCAGCTATTTACAAAAAACTTGGATAACTAAGTTTTCAACACGAAATTTTCAAGTTAATGGGGATATCCTGAGAGATGTAGATCTTCTTTGGAATTTGGGATGTCTTAATCTAGCAGACCGCCAGCTATTGCATGATGATAAGGTCGTATTAATTAAGATGAATCCGATGATCGTTCAACATGAAACAACCACCCACACTCGTACTGAGCCTAAAAGAGCTAATAAGCTATTTGATCTTAATGCTGCTATAACGGAGCCAGATTAGGAAATACTTTTCAAAATTTACACTTGCTTCAAACTTAATTTAAATATATAAAGTCTTGCTCGTATTGCTTAAATAGGGGTGGGATTTTGAAAAAATTGTCATTCATTACATCTTTTATAATCCTATTAAGCTTGAATCAAGGTCATTGTAATGATCTGCTTGATCAATCAAGAAAGGGAGTAAACCCAGAAAAGAACTTGGAGCTTACTCAAGAGGGTGAGCTTACAACGCATGTGAATGGTACTGTCAATGTGATGACAGGAAGATGCGCTGGTAGGGACATAGATTATGTGCTAACAGGTCCCGTTCCCTTTGTTTTTGAGCGTTATCATGATGATAAAGAGCATTCTAATTGTGGTGGATGGCATATTTTACATGACCATACAGCATTACTTGGACAAAATGGAACTTCACTTCAGGTTTTGGCAACAGATTCAACGGGGGATCAGTTTGCCTACTTTTCTAAGCAGCCCTGCGCTGTACAGACGCCCCTTCCCATCGCACGCTCCCATTTTGACAAAGGTCTTGTCAATTCTGCAACAGGCGAGATTGGAGGCAGTACCAATAAAAAAAATCAGTATGCATGTGTTTCCTCTTTTGAAGAACTTTATCTTCAAGAAAGTGATGGAACAAAGCGTATCTATAAGCCAGAGACACCTATAACCACTGGCTGGAGCGGACTTTATGCTCACCCCTTCGAGCTTTGTGAGATCATTAAACCAAGTGGACACCGTATCATCATTGAAAGAAGTAAAACGGCAAGTACAAATGTCGTAACACTGAAAGCAACAAATCCCTCAAAAGACAAGGTTTTTGGTAGTGCAACATTGCAGATACAAAATATGCAAGCAGGAAAGAGCGCATTAGTTGAGCTTTCAACAAGTGATTGTAAGAGGGTTTATTATAATTATAAGCAACTAAAAAAAGATAGTTTTGTAATAGAGGAAGCAAACGGAAGAGAGGGGTGCGATATCACTTATGAGTACCATCAAAAAAAGGGCTCTCTTGCCAGAAAAATATTGCCAAATAGTGCTTCTTTCGAAACATTTTACTATTGTGAAAAAGATTATTTACCCCCTATTTGCCCTTTTCAGAAGGCTGATAAGGGATATAAACCCTCCAATGATGGTGGTAAAGTATTTATTCAAAGAGCTCCTGTAGGATTTGATGCAACACCTGTAATTACGCAGCGTTTCTGTTATTATCAGCTGACACATAAGCATAGAGAAGATGCAGGTTATACGGATGTGTTTGATGCTTATGATAACCGAGTGCGTTATTACTTTAATAAAAATCGGCGTGTTTATGCAATTGATCGCCACCTCTCTTCTGGAAGGCTTTATCATAGCGAGAATATGATATGGGAAGAAAATTCAAAGAGTGTTCACTATACGAATTTGAATTGTCGTTTTTGGAAAAATGAGATGGGACAAATCGTGTGTGCACGCTTATTTGAATATGACGAGGCAGGCAACGTTATAAAAGAGAGCTTTTGTGGTAACTTATCTGGAAAGTTTCAAGCAACGCCTAAAAATGCAAATGATTTAGAGCAGTTTAAAGGCAATGTAGAGCGTTTTACTAAGGCATTTACATACAGTAAAGATGATTTTCATTTGAAATTAACAGAATCTATAAAAGAGGGAGCTGTCAAGCATTTTACTTATCTGAGTGGTACGAATCTTCCAAAAAGCGAATTACTTATCATCGATGGAAAAGTTCATGAGAGGTGTTTTTACGAGTATGACTCAGATCATTTGCTTACCTCAAAAATCATTGACGATGGCTCTTCTCAAGAATGTTCTGATCTTACAAATGTCTATGAAAGGCGTATTTCTCGAATTATTCCAAGAAAATCTAATCCTGGTATGGGTCTTCCAGAGGTTTTAGAGGAGCTTTATTATGATAAATCCTCAGGAAGAGAAATATTGCTTTCTAGAAAAATCAATTGTTATCATCAAAATAATAAGATTATGGAGCAAACAATTTGTGATGGGAATGGAGACGTTCGCTACATATTGCACATTACTTATGATGACAAAGGACATATCTCATCAGAAACAGATCCTTTTGGCAATATAAGTACTTATTCTTACGACGCATGTGGAAATAAAATACGAGAAGATCTTCCAAGAGGAGTTTACAGAGAATATACTTACGACCTTGTAAATCGCCTTCTATCGACGAGGGAAGTGCATCCAGATGGAACTTTTCTGACAACAAAAAATGGCTATAATTATTTAAGTCAGAAGGTGTTAGAAGAAGATTCTTTTGGAGCACAACAAAATTTTGAGTATGATTGTTTTGGTAATTTACTAAAAGCTGCGAGCTCAGAGATAGCTTTAGAGGATGGATCTCTTCAAGCACCTATTGTAACAAAAAAATATGATAGCTTTGGAAATGTTGTCGAAGAGGTTGGTCCTTGTGGGTATGTAACACAGATTTCTTATAACACAACAGGCAATCCTACGCATATTCTCTATCCAGATGGAACACAAAAGTTTTATGAGTACAACTTTTGCGGTACTCTAAAAAGCGTAACCCTAAAAAATGGTTCTAAAGTTTATTATGAGTACGATGCAAAGGATAGAGAGATTAAAAAAACAGTTTTTGATCGATCTGGAAAACAGTTGATAACCACTTCCAGAGAATATAATGCCTTTCATATTATTTCTGAAACAGATGCAGCAGGTGTAATTACAAAATATGTTTATGATGGTGCTGGAAGGGTTATAAAGATTTCAAAAGAGGGCCGTGTTACAACTTTTGAATATGATGATTTAAATGAGGTGTGTAGGAAAACAATAGGAGAGTCTAATACTGATTTTATTACTTATGTTACGATAAGAGATTTACTTGGGCAAGTTATTGAAGAGCAAGTAGAATCTTCTCAGGGTTTATTAAAAAGGCTTATGTATACTTACGATTCCTATGGAAACAAAATTGAGAGCACGACGTTTGGTAAAGCTCCTCAAGTGGAAAAAACACGTTATGATACATTGAATATGCCAGTAGAAATTATAGATGCTGCAGGTAATGCAACGCATATTTTTTATGATAGAAATTACATTAACTCTCATGGACAAAGAGTACTTCAAGTTACAACAAGAGATCCCATAGGCGTATGTACACTTGTAACTTATGATAGAAATGGGAAGATTTCTTCTACAGAAGTTAAAAATGCTGCAGGCGAGCGTATTTCTTACAAAGAAGTGTACTATGATCTGTCTGGCAATGTATCTTGTGTCATTGTAGATGTTTTTGAGGGGACAGATTTTAAATCTTCTTTTGTCTCTCAGTTTAAGTTTGGTCCCATGAATAGAAAAGAGAAAGAAGTCATTGCCTCTGGCACGGAAGATGCACAAACAACTTCTTTTGAATATGATAGGGAAGGAAGGCTTATAAGGCGTATAAATCAAGTAGGTGTTGCTATCAATTACGAATATGATGCACGTGGAAGGATTTCTAGGCTGTTTTCTGATGGGGATGATTTGGCAGCTCCTACTGATTATCTTTATGTCTACAATGAGCAAGATCTTCCTTTACAGGTCATTGACAAGATTACAAAGACTGTAACTACACGGGCATATAATGTGCATGGACAAGTAACACAAGAAGTGCTTGCCAATGACCAGGTTCTCAAGTACTCATACGATCATTTGGGTAGATGTATAGAGCTTATTCTTCCAGATAGCTCTTCAATAAAAACTACTTATGTGGGAGAGTATCCACAAACTATTACCAGGTTAGACCCTAATAAAAATATACGTTATCAACACATGTATAAAGAGAGGGATTTGTCTGGTCGTATTACCTGCATGCAGACGCCCTCTGGAACAGTGAATTTTGGTTGGAGTCTTTATGGAAATATTTCTAGCATAGATTCAGAGCATTATAAAAAATGTGTCGATCTTTTTGATCTTTGTGGCAATGTTTTAAAAACAACTACTTCTGATACAGGAGGTAGGTTTTCTACAAATTATTTGTACGATGAGTTCTACCAGCTGGTAGAAGAGAGATCGAGTCAAGTTATTTGTTATTCTTTTGACTCTATCCATAATCGCATAAGCGTTAATGATAAGAAATATGTGCATAATGCATTAAATCAGGTTGTCGAGGCAGAAAAATGTGTGTATTCTTATGATTTTTCTGGGAACAGGGTTCAAGATGCGAGAGGTGTTTACTCTTATGATGCATTGAACCGCCTTATTAAGTTTGTTAAAAGTTGTGGTGAAGAACATAGTTATACTTATGATGGTTTTAATCGTCGCATCTCAAAAGATCAGGAACACTATCTCTATGCCGGTAATAATGAGATTGGATCTCTTGATGACTCTGGGGTTATTAAAGAGCTTAGAATATTAGGAGAGGGGTTGGGTGCAGAGATAGGAGCATCCATTGCTCTAGAAATAGGTGATCGCATCTTTATCCCCATTCATGATACTCAAGGCTCTTTGGCTCTTCTCTTGGATTTGGATACAAGCGCTCCTCTGGAATCTTATCGCTACACGGCCTTTGGAAAATTTTTTGTTTATGATGAAACAGGTTGTGAAAAAGAACACTCCTCTTACTCCATTCCTTGGCTTTTTTCTAGTAAAAGGCAAGACCATGAAAGTGGCCTTATCTACTTTGGAAGGCGCTACTTTGATCCTCAAGTGGGCACTTGGCTTACAATGGATCCAAAGGGTTTTGGAGATGGGGTAAACCTGTATGCCTATGTGCATAACAATCCGTTAACTTTTATTGACCTTTATGGGCTTACAACGGCAGGTGTACACCGCCATGATCCTCGTTATGAGTACGCAAGTCATAAGATGCACACTTCTCATCAAAAAGAGCAAGAGGTGATTTCTCCTAAGGAAAATGTCAACTATCTTGGAAAGTCTATCGATTATGCCCGCTCTACTCTTGGCAGGTTTGTTCATGTATTGGGGCATGAGCTTCCTATTCCTTATGTGCGCCTTGGTATAAAAGCGCTTGGTAATGCCATTGAGCATGGCAGCTTTTTGCCGCCCGATGGCAGCCCCTTGCAAGACATCTCTAAGACACACGAAGTAGGTACAGAACCCTCTCCTGGCAAAATCTATGCCTTTCAAAATGGGATAGGTAATACTTTTAAGGAAGCAAGGGCAACAGCTTTAGAAATTTCTAGGGCTCATAGAAATGCAGTGGTTCATATGATTTATAACAGTAGTCATGGTTTTATTTTGGATTTTTTTGAATGTATAGCTAATGTGGTGGGTATTCCAACGCATGCAGAGCAAGTTACAAGAGATGGATTAAAGGAACTTACTCAAAGAGCCATTAGTGAAAGTGCGCATGTTATTCATTATACGCATAGTCAAGGGGGTCTTCTCACATCTCTTGGATTAAAGCACTTGTCATCAGAAGAAAGAGAACACATTCATGTGCGCAGCTTTGGATCAGCTCATATGATTCCAAATGATCAGGCAGCATCAGTTGTCAACCATGTGAATTCTTTGGATCCAGTTGCCTGGATAGGTGATTTTCCAGGTATGCTGCGTGCGCATTTTGGGTATGGAGTGCATCTGCATGTACATGGCTCTTGGATTCCTGCGGATCATGGTATTTTAAGTGCATCTTATCAAAGCATCTGGCAGAATTATGGAGCTTATTTTACTGAAAGTGGCTATTGAGGAAAAAGCATGAAGAGATATTTGTTAGCCGTGATGCTTTTAGGTATGTTTACTAGCTGCTCTATGTTGAGTGTCGTTGTAGATAAAACAACTCGTTATGAAAGAGAGGAGAAAGACGATCCTAGATACCAGCAATTGATAGGCAAGACGTTTGCCCTTAATAAAGATGTTTATTTATATAATATAAGTGGTTCTGATTGTCCCACGATTAGTGCATCTCCAAGTTGGGAAGTTGTTTTTGAAAAAGATGGATCGAAAACAAAGTATGTTAGCTCACCCTCTTGTAGGCTTTTGGAGATGGTTAGGAGGGGAAATCACTTGCGTGTTGTCAAGATTACCATGAGAGGCTCTTACGTAAAAATGTATCCTGAGCGTATCGACCACATTTATGTTGAATTTCAAAGCATTACAGGAAAGAAAATTGTTGCAGAGGGAGAAGACCTTTTTGCTTATCCCTATTCTCTGTTAGAGCCGGACTTAAAGTATCTTACGCCCGTTGAGTGACGTTTTAGGTTATTATAACGCAGGCCTTCAGCCTGCAATATCTTTTTTGTGGTACCTAGGGCAACGCCCTAGGAAGCATTCGCCCTAGATAAGCTCTAGGTGGACTTGTTGTTGTCAAGACCCGTGGCTCCTATGGATGGTGCGCCCTTATCTTCATACGTAATATTGGAGGGCAAGGAAGATTGATTCATAACATTTGGTAAATCGGAACACTTTACTTCTTTAATATGGAATACAGAAGATAGATCTGTAATTTTTGGTAATCCGTTTAATTCTAGATGTTGAACTGTTTTGGGAATAGAAGCTAAAGTCTCATTCGTTACATTCTCTAATGAGTCTAGTGTAAGAGTTTGAATGGAATTGGGAAGAGCAGATAAATCGCAGATCTGTGGCATGTAAGCTAAAGTGAGAGAAGAGAGCTGTGGAAGCTTTGCCAATGCTGCATTAGTGATATTGATTATGCGCAAATCAAGATGTTTTAGATGCCTACTGCAAGCTAAAGAGGAGAGGAGGGCATTTATGTCAAGATTTGGCAAGGCAGCAAGCTCAAGCGTTATAAGTTTCTCAGATAGATTAAAGCTTTTAATAGGTAGATGATCGATACGAAGTGTTTTAATGGTGGATGGTAATACAGGAAGGCTATCAACGTTTAGAGTACTTATGTAAAGCCTAGTAAGACCAGATGGCAAGAGAGGCACTTCAGTAACACTTGGAAGGTCATAAAGAATAAGCTCCTCAATGTGTGGTGGTAAGTTAACCAGATCATTGTCAGTTATAGTAGGAGAGAAGATGATTTCAAGAGAAGTTACTTTTTCCAGCGCAGCAGCTGTAGCCTTTTCATTAAAGTCTGGAAGATAGCAAGTTTCAATGTTTAGATGACACTGTCTGTTCATGTTATTAGAAAAGGATTTAATAGATTGTTCGTTGACTTTAATGGTAATAGAAGTTGGTTGCACTGACATAATGGCTTGATAGGCGCTTTTCTTTGCCTGGTGCATTTGTTCTTTGGACCAGATAACTTGATGGCGGGGTGCTATCGCATTGAAGTTACCGATAGCTTTGTAAAGAAGTTCGATCAATAAAGGATTATTTTTTATTGTTGCTTGATGAACAAGGTCTTGTAGCATTTCTTGAGATTCTTTGAGGTTGATGTCAAAAAAGAGAGAGCGCATCCATTGGAAGTGTTTGACAACAAACCAGATGATTTTTTGAATTAGGCTACTATCTTGAGTCTCTAAATGAGCACAAATCCATTGATTTTTTCCATTAACTTGGCTTAAGTTGCGCAGTTTATTTATCGTTTCTGTTTCTGTCCAAGAAACATCATTAGTAAAGCGAATGTAGTCTTGCTGAATAGTCATTGTAATGCGCCTTTATTAACCTGAGTTTTGCGCCCATTATGATATAAAATTGTCGTTTCTATCAATATTTTTTTAATAGATTATTCCTTTTTTTGGTAATGTTAGTATTAACGCAAGAATTAGGAGAATGTATGGTAAAAGCAGAAAAGAATAAAAAAGCGCTTAATATAAAAGCCTCTAAAAAAGGTGCAAAATCTTTGAAGCAGAAGGATTTAAAAAATACAGATGGGGGCAAGACCTGGGGCTGGAATAATCAAGGCGAGTGGAATAATGGAGTGCTTGTTTCAGACGCATAAATATACACAAACAAGTTCAAGAATTTAATTTGAACTTGTTTTCGGTATATATGCGAAATCTTACTTTCCTGATAATTTTAGTAAAAGTTCCATGATCATTTTGATTCTTGCAAATGTTTTTGTCATACGATCAAGTAAGTCTGCTCCTTCATCAATTTTTGCGATCACATGTACTGTACGCTGAAATAGGGTAGGGGTATCATTGTCTGCTGGTTTATCCAGAGTTATTGCATCATAAATGGCTATACAACCAAGAGTAGTAAGAGCCAATAAAGTAATACCTCCCAAAGAAAATGTTATAGTCAAGCCCAATGCTGAGAGCGCTGAATGGACAGAAACAACTACAAGAGCTCCTTTTAGTATGCGAGTACCAATGTCCAGGATCTTTTGGTATTGTTCGCTTTGAGCTTCTGAGTTCTTGCTTCTCCAAAAAGTTGCTCCATTTGCATTTTCCCAAATGCTTTTTGCATCGTTTGTCATTCCATTGTAAAATTCATAGATAGTTTGCATACATTACTTCCTTTTATCTAAATTAAAAGTTTTAATATGCCATTATACGTTATTAAAACAATAAGTATCAACATAAAAATAATTATTTTTATGCAAATTAAGGTAATAGAAAGATTTTTCTTGCTCAGCTAACTCAATTTTATTACAGTCTATGGCACCTTACGTATCCCAATTTTAATTAATGAGGTTTTATGAAATTATTAGCTTTACTCAGTGTCTCTCTCTTTGCTTTCACATTTTTGCAAGCAGATGATACAAAATGTACAGGATGTAGTAAATGTCCTGTTGGATGTATTTGTGGTTGTATGGAAACAGGTGTTTGTAATTGTCCTTGCAACCAGGTACCTAGTTGTAATAAACAGTGTGCTTGTACGTGTGGATGCGCAGAAACGGGTGTTTGCACATGTGCTCCTGATACTTGCTCATGCAATTGTAGCAAAAATAGCTGTTGCAAGTGTAGTAGCTAGAAAAAAAGCGAGGGAGAAAATCTTCTCCCTCGCTGGTCATTATTTTTTGAGGTGTATGAGTTTAGACACCAAATGCTTTAGCAAGCCACGTCCCACCTAAAATAGATGAGTTGTTTTGCATGAAATCATGAATTTTAGTTTTTACTTCTGCAAGCATTATTGGTGCTTGTTGAATTACTTTATTTGTGTCTGTAATCAATTCTCTACTGCTATTCATTCCAGCAACTACCATATCATGGCCTAAGATAAAACCAAGAATGCTATATGCTAATAAGGGAATGCCACCTGGAGCAAGTGGTGCTATAATCAAACTTACTGCTGTAAATGCGCTCCAGGTAGTAGCAAGCATAAAGAGTGTGCCAAGTACACGAAGAGCGATGTTTTGAAGTTTAAGATCGTGTTGGTATTGAACTTGCGGGTTTTTACTTCTCCAAAAGGTTGTTATTCCGCTTGCATTGTTATAAATATATTTTATATCTTCTGCAGTTCTGTTGATAAATTCATTTCTTTCACAGAAATCTCTAATTACATTCATGATTATCTCCTATTATTTATTAAAAAACATTACAGTTATGCAAAATTGTATAATATTTATAATTATAAATGCAATAAAAATATTGTTTTTTATTTATACACAAACCAATTCTTGAACTTGTTTGCGTATGCTTAATTTTTTAAATTAGGTGCTGCAGCTGAATTATTGTGAATGAAATTGCATGCTGTACTAGCAAGCCATGTATCTCGTAAAATCCATGGGGTGCCATCTTCTGTTTTATTCCAATTAGATATGCTAACAGAGTTGCGTACATCTTTTACGAAGGTGATAACATTTTGGTCTTCAGGAGGTTTTTTTGTTGTTTGTAGAGCTTCATGGTCATTGTGTGCTATACTGGCTAAATCATGCCCTGTTGTAAAAAGAAGAGCAAGTGCTGCAACTCCGAGTATGGATGCACTGCCAGCAAGAATAGCTGCTGTAAATGAGTAGACAGAGAAGAGCATAACGCCTCCCCCAAGCACACGAAGGGCTATGTCTGTAAGTCTTCGATAGTATTCAGTATCAGATTTGCATTTCTTTTCTGCAATAGCATTGTAATCGGTAGTGATTTCAGACCAAAAATTTGAAACTAGGTCGGAGATATCCATGGAAAATCCTTATTGGTTATAATTATTAACTTATGTTACGCAAAAACCTTAAAATAGACTCTTGCGTAACATGAATTATTAAGATTAATTAAAGACAAAATTATATAGTGCGTTAGTTTTTATGTCTATATTAGAAAATAATTTAATCGCGACTTAACTTTTGTTTTAAAAAATCTTTAAGAATAGGATGGCGAAAAGAGTAGTGATTTTCTATAAGAATTTTAGGATAAGCATTCACGCTACTAAGAAAAAGAGCTTTTGCCATCTCTCCAAAAAGAATGCGTGCTATAAAGCCTGGCATTTTTAGAAAAGTGGGTCGCTTTAATATAAAGCCCAGCGTTTTTGTAAAATCATAGTTAGTAATAGAAAAAGGAGATGTGCAGTTAACAGGGCCACTAAGAGATGAGTTGAGCAGTACATGCTCTATAGAGCAAATAACATCTTCTAGCGCAATCCAGCTCATGTATTGCTTGCCATTTCCAATAACACTTCCAAGTCCTAGTTTATATAGAGGAAGCATTTTATGTAGCATACCTCCCAATTCACTTAAGATGGCGCCAAAGCGCATGTGGATAACACGTATATTTCTTTGTTGCAGAGGTTTACTAGCATTTTCCCAGGCAGAGCAGAGGTCTGCAAGAAATCCGGTTCCTGGATTAGAGTATTCAAAAAGTTGTTCATTCTCTCTATCCCCATAAATACCAATTGCAGAAGCTGAAATAAAGGTGCGAGGTGGATTTTTTAAAGAGAGAAGTGTCGAGACAAGAAAATCTGTTGAGCCAACTCTACTTTTCCAAAGTTTCTCTTTAAATAGAGGCGTCCAGCGTTTTTTTACAATATTTTCTCCAGACAAGTGGATAACTGCGTCTAAATCCTCTAAACTCTCTTTTGGAATGATTTTCTTTTCAATATCCCAATAAAGGGGTGCTTGCTTGTCTCTACTTAGTGTAAGTATGTTGTGCCCATTTGATGTAAGATAGAATATGAGGTTTGAGCCAACAAGGCCTGTACTTCCGGTAACTAGAATTTTCATGCGACTGAGGATTTTATTTTTTCAAAGGCTTTTAAGGCTTGAATTCTTGCCTTATCATGTTCGACAATGGGGAGTGGATAGTTGATGCCAAGTACGATATCGGCAAGTTTTAGCTCGATTTCTGGTGCCTTCCACGGCTTGTGGATATAGTGGTTATCCAATTTGGCAAGCTCTGGAATCCATCTACGAATATATGTACCGTCAGGATCAAACTTTTCTCCTTGGACAACTGGATTAAAAATACGAAAGTAAGGAGCCGCATCTGCGCCGCATCCTGCAACCCACTGCCAATTCATGCTGTTATTTGCAAGGTCTGCATCAACGAGTGTATCCCAAAACCAAGCAGATCCTTTTTGCCAAGGAATAAGCAAATCTTTCACAAGAAATGAAGCTACAATCATGCGTACGCGATTATGCATCCAACCAGTTACCCACAACTCTCTCATGCCTGCATCAATAATGGGATATCCTGTTGTTCCAGAAGTCCATGCATCAAAAAAGGAGGCATTATCATGCCAGGGAAAATGATTAAAAGCGGGATCGAGGGGAGACTCTATGGTGTGTGGAAAGTGATAAAGAAGATGATAGGCAAATTCTCTCCAGGCAAGTTCTTTTAAGAAGGTTTCTGCGCTTGAAAGAGCTTCAGCACTTTCTTGTGTAGCCATCCATTTTCTAACTTCATGCCAGACGAGTCTGGGGCTTATTTCTCCAAAGTGTAGATAGGCAGAGAGGTGTGAGACGCCCTCTAGGTCGGGCCTATCTCTTGTTTTTTCATATTTTTCTAAGTAGTTTTCAATGAAGTGAGAAAGGCGAATTAAACCACCCTCTTCTCCTGGTTGCCACATCGTTTTTAATCCTCTTGTCCAGTCAATAGAAGGCTCTAAATTAAAGGAGTCAAGAGAATCGCTCAAAATTGTTGTTGGAACTCTTGGAAGTTGTTTTGGAGCTGCAAGTGGGGGATTGCACTCTTTTGTTTGAAGAAGAGCTTTCCAGAAAAAAGCAAAGATTTGAAAGGGTTTTCCTTGTTTAGTTTTAAAGCGCCCGGGTTCAAAGAGAAGAGTAGAATTAAATGTTTTAACATTTACATCGAGAGTGGAAAGTTTTTCTTTGAGTTTTTTTTCTTTTGCTATTTCGCAAGGCTCAAAGCCTTGTGACCAATAGATATTTTTTGCATGAGTTTGAGAGATGATTTCAGAAAGAATCTCGAAAGGATCGCCTTTTCGTAAAATAAGTCTGGATCCTAGCTGTTTTAGCTTTGCATCTAGTTGATATAAAGATTGATGCAACCACCATTTACTTGCGCTTCCTGCTGGGTACTTTTCTTTTTCAGTACTATGAATATAGAGAGGAATAATGGGCTCTTCTTTATTCAGGGCAGCTTGTAGCGTAAGGTTATCTGTTAAGCGCAAATCTTTGTGAAATAGTAGAATAGTTGGTTGTAAATTCATAAACATAAATCTATATTAATTTATTAATTTAATTCAAAATATTTTTTTTGTCGTTATGAAATTTTTGTTTATTCGATCATTGATTGAAGCTGAAATCTATTGATAATAGATATCTTTTGAAATTTCTTTTTGAAAGAAGTCTGTTGAAGTTTTGGGCGAAAATGACCTATACTCCGGTCCTTTAAAATAAGGAAAAAATAAAACCGCTTATGTCAAGAGTTCCAAGAAACTATGATGGCTCTAAACCTACTTCTAAGACCATAAAAGAGTTGTTGCCATCTATTTTAGAAAAGCTTGGAACGAGCTTTGGAGATAGAGGAGACATGATCATTACAGCATGGCCTACAATTATTGGAGATAAGCTTTCAGCAATGACAAGAGCCGTTTCTTTTCAAGAAGGCGTATTGCATGTAGTAGTTAAAAATTCTACTTTGTACAGTGTTCTCTCGCAGCATGACAAGCCAAAGTTATTAAAAGCTTTGCGGGATAAATTTCCTAAAACAAACATAAAAAATATATTTTTTCGAATAGGCTAGGTAAACGATGATTAAAGAGTATAATGCAAGTTCGATCACCGTTCTTGAGGGGTTACAGGCAGTTCGAGAGCGCCCTGGTATGTATATTGGGGATACTAATATAAATGGGTTGCATCAACTAGTTTATGAAGTCGTTGACAATTCTATCGACGAAGCACTTGCGGGGCATTGTAGTGAAATTCATGTGGTATTACATAAAGATCATTCTGTGAGCGTTGAAGATAATGGGAGAGGTATTCCTATACAATTACACCCTTCTGAATCGGCTAAAAAGAAAAGGGACGTTTCTGCACTTGAAGTTGTTATGACGGTACTGCACGCAGGTGGAAAATTTGACAAGGAAACGTATAAGGTCTCTGGAGGTCTGCATGGGGTGGGTGTGTCTTGTGTTAATGCACTCTCTTCAAGGTTTGTGGTCCAAGTCTTTAAGGAAGGCTCTATCTATGAAATGGAATTCTCACGTGGTGATGTTGTTAAGCAGCTTTCTGTTGTAGGTGATACCCCTAAAAGGGGAACAAAGGTTACTTTTTGGCCAGACAATACTCTTTTTTCCACTGTTGAATATGATTATGACCTTCTTGCTAAGCGTCTTCGTGAGCTTGCTTTTTTAAATCGTGGTATTTGCATCTATTTTAGAGATGAGCGCGATGCACTCAGAGAAGACGTTGTTTTCTGTTATGAGGGCGGTCTTATCTCATTTGTAAATTATCTTAATGAAAATAAAGGTGCTCTTTTTAAAGATCCCCTTTATTTTAGAGGTGTAAGAGAGGGTGATGATGGCCCTATCGAATTTGAAGTAGCCATGCAATGGAATGATGGTTACAACGAAATGATCTATACTTACGTCAACAATATTTCCACTCGTCATGGAGGATCACACTTAACTGGCTTTTCAACTGCTCTAACACGTGTTTTGAATACTTATATTAAAAGCCATAACTTGCTCAAATCGGATAAAATTTCGATTACGGGCGAAGATATGAGAGAGGGCCTTACAGCTGTTATTTCTGTGAAAGTTGCCAATCCGCAGTTTGAAGGGCAGACAAAACAAAAACTTGGAAATAGCGATGTAGGCTCTATTGCACAGCAAATAGTAGGTGAAGAGCTAATAATTGTTTTGAATGAAAATCCCGTTATTGCAAAGTCTATTTTTGAAAAATCACTTCTTGCAGCGCAGGCAAGAGAAGCTGCAAAAAAGGCTCGTGAGTTAACACTTAGGAAATCGGCTCTAGATAGCGCAAGACTTCCTGGAAAGCTTGTAGACTGCTCAGAAAAGGATCCTTCTCTTTGTGAGATTTATATCGTAGAGGGAGACTCTGCGGGTGGTTCTGCTAAAGGAGGAAGAGATAGACGCTTTCAAGCAATTTTACCCATTCGCGGTAAAATCCTCAACGTAGAAAAGGCTCGTCTAGAAAAAGTACTGCAGAACACAGAGGTAGGTAGCATGATTGCAGCTCTTGGCTGTGGGATTGGCTCTGGTAACTTTGTTCTTGAAAAGCTTCGCTATCACAAAATTATTATCATGACGGATGCGGACGTAGACGGATCTCATATTCGCACCTTACTACTTACATTCTTTTATAGGCATATGCCAGCATTAGTAGAGAATGGTTTTATTTACATTGCTCAGCCTCCTCTTTACAAAGTAACACGCAAGAAGGTTAGTCGCTATATCAATAGCGAAAAAGAGATGGATGGCTATTTATTAGAACTTGGTCTTAGCGATATTCATTTGAAAAGTGATATGATCCTTTTTACAAAAGATGAGCTTAAAGCAATTTTGGAGACTATTTTAGAAGTAGAGAGTTTCATCTTACGTATCGAGAAAAAAGGTGTTCCTTTCCAGGAGTTTCTAGATGCTAAAAATAGTAGTGGTAGGTTACCTCAATTTCAGGTGAATTTACTTCGAGGACCTGTTTTTGCGTACTTTAAAGATGAAGTTACACACTTTGCAAAAGAGAATGAAGAACTTGGAAGAGAAGAGCATGTAAAAACACTTGCTGCTATGCCAGAAGAGGAAGTGACAGAGGCCATGCGCATTTTTACACCTAAGAGTGTAATGTGTGTGGAGCTTTATGAAGAAGATGAATTAGAAGCACTTCATAGCAAACTAAAGGCTCTTGGATTAGATTTTACAAATTACTTTAGAGTAGATGGCAAGACTTTTGATATTGTTGATGACCATGGAACATCTCATATTGTTTATACTCTTAAAGAAATTATCGATTATGTACGCATCAATGGCAGAAAAGGTATTGAGATTCAGCGCTACAAGGGTCTTGGTGAAATGAACGCGGATCAGCTTTGGGAGACTACCATGAATCCTGAAAAACGCACCCTTTTGCGCGTTGCCCTTCCAGATGCTATGGCAGCAGACCACATGTTTACCATGTTAATGGGAGAAGATGTGCCTCCAAGAAGAGCTTTCATCGAGCATTTTGCACTTTCTGTTAAAAACTTAGATATTTGATTGGTTGAGGAGCTTTCCATGTCCTATACAAAAAATGAAACCATTGTTAATCGCAATGTGGAAGATGAAGTCAAAGAGAGCTATCTTCGCTATTCGTTGTCTGTCATCATTTCAAGAGCGCTTCCCGATGTGCGTGATGGTTTAAAGCCCTCTCAGCGCCGTATTTTATACGCGATGCATAACTTGAATTTGACTCCGGGTGCAAAGCATAGAAAATGTGCGAAGATCTGCGGTGACACATCTGGAGACTACCATCCACATGGTGAGGGTGTCATCTATCCAACGCTTGTGCGTATGGCGCAAGAGTGGAGTATGCGCTACAGGTTGGTAGATGGCCAGGGAAACTTTGGTTCCATTGATGGTGACCAAGCAGCTGCAATGCGTTATACAGAAGCAAGGCTTACACATGCATCTATCCAGCTTATGGAAGATTTGGATAAAGATACCGTAGATTTAGTTGCTAACTATGACGAGACAAGGAACGAGCCTGTTGTATTTCCAGCAAAATTTCCAAATCTTTTATGCAATGGAACTTCTGGTATTGCTGTTGGAATGGCAACAAATATCCCCTCGCATAATTTAAAGGAGCTTATTGATGCAACGCTTCTTATATTAGATGACAGAGACGTTTCTATAGAAGAGATCATGAAAGTAATGCCAGGCCCTGACTTTGCAACAGGCGGTGTTATCTGCGGATATCGGGGAATTAAAGAAGCTTACCACACAGGTAGAGGTAAACTTACTGTGAGGGGAGTTCTTCATGTTGAAGAAACAGAGGCAGGAGATAGGCAGCGCATTGTCGTAACAGAGCTTCCCTACGCTGTGAATAAGGCGCGTCTTGTTGAGCGCGTGGCTGATCTTGTAAATAGTAAAGAAATCACAAGCATTTCTGATGTAAGAGATGAATCAGATAAAGATGGTCTGAGAGTGGTTTTTGAGCTGAAACGCAACGAAATTCCAGACGTTACAATCAACCAGCTCTATAAGTTTACAGACCTTCAAGTAACTTTTGGTTGCAACATGCTTGCACTCGATAAGGGTCTTCCTCGTACAATGAACATCAAGCAGATGATTGTGGCTTGGATTGTGCACCGCATTGAAGTAATTAGAAGGCGCACACGCTTTGAGCTCAATAAAGCAGAAGCAAGAGCACATATATTAGAAGGGTTTTTAAGAGCCGTTCAGCACTTAGACTCTATTGTTCATCTTATTCGAGCAAGCGCTAATAAAGACGATGCAAAGCAAGAGCTAATTAAGAGATTTACCTTTTCTGAGCGCCAAGCAAATGCAATTCTTGAATTGCGTCTTTATCAGCTGACAAGTCTTGAGCAAGACAAAATTAACAATGAGTATCAAGATCTTTTACAAAAAATTGCCCATTACAAGGCTGTGCTTGCAAGTGAAGAGCTTGTACGTGGCATCATTAAGGAAGAGCTTCTTGAAATACAAAAGCATCATAAGTCGCAGCGCTTAACGCAAATTATTCCTGCAGAAGGGGAATTCCAAATGGAAGACCTAATCGCAGATGAAACCGTGATGATTACAATTTCTCAGGATGATTATATTAAGAGAATGCCAATAGATACTTTTAAAGAGCAGCGAAGAGGAGGCTCTGGCATCATAGGCTTTGATATCAAACGAGAAGATGATGCGCTCAAGGATCTCTATGTTGCAACAATGCATAATCATCTGTTGATTTTTACGACATTGGGAAGATGTTATTGGATTAAAGTATGGCAGATACCAGAAACTGGTAGACGCTCCAAAGGAAAGCCTATTATTAGCCTTCTTGAGGACATTAAACCAGAAGAGAAGATTGCAAAGATTTTATGCGTCAAAAGCTTCGATGAAGAGGGGTATATTTTGATGGCAACTCGCAGGGGAATTATCAAGAAAACAGAAATATCTGCTTTTAGTAATCCTCGTCGTAAGGGCATCTATGCAATCACCATTGATGAGGGTGATGAAGTCATTGCCGCAAGAATTGCTCACCCAGAAGAGCAGATCATGCTCTTTACTCATGATGGCATGGCTGTACGCTTTGATGAAGAGGAAATTCGCCCTATGGGAAGGACTGCAAGGGGAGTCATTGGTGTTCGTCTCAAGGATGAAAAGGATTATATTGTGGCATGCGAAGTTGTAAAGGGGACTGAATCTATATTGGTTGTTTGTGAAAAAGGCTTTGGAAAGAGATCGTCGGTAGAAGATTTTCGTCATACAAAGAGGGGCGGTGTAGGTGTTCGCTCTATTATCACAAGCGAGCGCAATGGTAAAGTGCTTGGTGCAATTAGTGTAAGCGATGCTGATGGCATTGTGATGATGTCTAAACTGGGTCAGACGATACGCATCAACATGAAGAGCTTGCGTGTTATGGGAAGAAATACACAAGGTGTAAAACTTGCAAATCTTGGTGCAAAAGACATTTTGTTTGCAGTACAAAAAGTAGAAGCCTCTCAAGATGATGACTCTGCAAGTATAGAATTTACAGAGATACCTGAAGTAGAAAACCTTGAAGAGGTTAGTGTAGATATAGAAGAAAACCTTCCTGAAATACCAGAAGAAGATGAAGAATAAAGGAATGTTTATCACCTTTGAGGGGTGTGACGGTGCTGGTAAGTCTTCTATTTTGGAGCGCATCTATAAGCAACTGCAAAAGGAGGGTATTCCTGTTGTAAGGACAAGAGAGCCTGGCGGCTCTTTGCTTGGAGAAAAAATACGCGCTCTTTTGCTCCATAAAAATAAAGATATTGCTATTGGCACGCGCGCGGAATTATTACTCTTCTTAGCTGCAAGAGCTCAACATGTAGAGGAGTTAATCCTTCCAGAACTTGATAAGGGAAAGGTTGTGCTTTGTGATCGCTTTCACGATTCCACAATTGCTTATCAAGCATTTGCAAGAGGAGCTTTGCAAAAAGCAGAAGTGACACAAGAAGTTGTTGAAAATCTCTGCCTTTTTTCTTCGAGTTCCTTGCAGCCAAATTGTACGCTGCTTTTTGATGTCGATCCAAAAGTGGGGCTACAACGCTCTTCCAATGTAGTAAAAAAAGAGGCCTCAAAGGGCATGCTTGATCGCATAGAAGATGAGTCTATGGAATTTCATGTAGCTGTAAGAAACGCTTTTCTTTTGCTTGCTAAGAAGAATCCAGAGCGTATCGTTGTAATTAATGCAGAAGAGAGTTTTCATACGGTTTATAATCATGCACTTGCTGCTGTACAAAGAGTTTTAGCTGTATAACATGGATGCCAAAGAGTATTTACAAAATTTGCTGGAAACTAAAAACTTTTCAAAGACGCTTTTGTTTATTGGAAAAAGTAGTGCTGAAGAATACGCGTTATTCTTTGCTAAAGAGATCCTACAAACAAATAAAATAGCTCACCCTGATCTACATATATATAAGCCAGAGGGAAAGCTTGCTCTTCATTCCATTGCATCTATAAAAAGCTTTCTTGAAGAGGTCTATTTGCCTCCCTATACATCTAAAAACAAAGTTTTTATTTTATACGATGCGGATAGAATGCTTCCTGCAAGTGCAAATGCCCTTTTAAAGACATTAGAAGAACCAGCATTGGATGCAACGATTATTTTAATTAGCTTAGAAGCAAGAGCTTTGTTACCTACAATTGTTTCTCGCTGTCAAATTTTTGATTTTAAAGAGAGGGTAGGTGTTCAAGTTTCTCCATTAAAAGAAAGGGTAGTAGAAATACTTGCAAAAGCAAAAAGACAAGGCTATGTAGAACTTCTTAAGAGCATTAAAGCAATAAGTGATGCACTAGAGCAAAAAAAGAAATTGCTAGAAAAAGAGTATAAAGAAGGGTTGTCTTCATCTAAGTTTTTGAAAGAATTTTCTCTTGTACAGCAAGAAGTATATCAAAAGGAAGTTGAGGGGTATGTGTCTCTTCAAATATCTTTAGAGCAAGAAATGCTTTTAGAAACAGTTCTTGAATGGTACAGAGATCTACATCTATTAAGTACTAAAGCAGATACTAAGTACCTTATCTATCCTAACAAGGAAGTGTTAGAGAGCGTATTAAAAAGCTTGAAATTTCTTCCAGAGCTTGTTTCTATACAAAAAGAGATTGCAAGCGCAAAGCTTGCTCTGGAAAGGTCTTCTTCCTTTCAGCTCGTCTTCGAAAATCTCTTGCTAAAGCTCATCCCAGCTTAAATTTAGGATAGGTTGTAAATTTCTATGCCGATTACTGCAATTCCTAGGATAAATAGAAAGCAGAGTAAAAGCTTATGGAAGCTATGTGCTTTTGTTTGGTTTTGAAGGATATATTTGCTTACCCAGATGAGAGCAACTGGTAGAAGGCCGTTGAGTATAGACTCTCCAATGCCTCCTGCAATGCCAAGTGCTTTTGTGAAAACAGCTGGGTTAAATAGTGTAAAAACGAGTGGAGGTATAAAAGTGATGCAGCAGAGCCAGAATCTGTTGAGGTGAACAGAAATATGCCTGAAGCCATCGGCAAAGAAATCACACATAGAAAGGCTAACACCCAAAAGGGATGTCAGAAGTGCAAGCATGCCAAACCATCTTCCAAAAAGATAGAGAGAAGGGCGATTAGTGGCCTCCTGTAGAGCAGAAATAGTTGTTTGTCCGCTTTTCATAGCATGCGTTAGAGCTTTTGCATCGATAGATCCTATGACGAGGTATTGCCAGACAAGATAGATTAGTAATGCAAGAGTTGTTCCTATGATAAGGGATAGTTGCAGAGACTTTTTATCTCTTCTTAAGTAATCACAAAGTGAGGGTACAACATTGTGATAGCCAAAGGCGCCAAATAAAATGGGCACAGCAAAAAACATCTCTCCAAAGAGGGCTGTATCTAGTAGGCGATCATTGGAGATAGCGTGTGCACCGCTAACAAACATCAATATGTAAGCTGTAAACATAGCAAGACTTAAAACGATATTAATGCGATCAATCCACTTGACACCTGTGTAAACGACAATTGCAATAACGACTGTAAAAAAGATGTAATAAAGGCTTGTGGGGATAGCATGGATATTGAAGTTAGTAAGTAAGCTTTCAATAAGAGGGCTGCCACCTGCGATATAGGCTACAATAAGGCAGTAGTAGAGAAAGACAAACATGATGCCTGCAAATATTTTGCCGGACTTACCAAAATATTTTTCGGTGATACTTAAGATATTAGATCCAGGCTTCATTTTTAGTGTAACTTCTAAGAGAAGTAAGCCAGTTGTAAGCATGAATGCCCATACAAGAATTGTGATGAGTGTTGCTGGTATAAAGCCTGCATTACCTGTAACCATAGGAATTCCAAGCATGCCTGCACCTATGGCAGTTCCAGCAACTAAGAGAGAGCCGCTAACTATTTTTTTATATGGATTAGAGGAAGAGTGAACTTGCATGGATTTTCCAATTATAATTAAAAAAAGTGCTTAATCATACCATTTATAGAAAATTATCCACAAGTTAAATTGCGTGTTAAATTGCGTTTACTTTAATCATATTTCTGCTTTAACATGCCCTACTATTAATTGCTTAAATGGTTTTTATGTCATCTTCTACAACAGTTGTAACAACAACCTCTGTGCCAATGACTTTTTCGCTTTCTCTTGCCGATACAGAAAAAGAATCTCTGAGAGGCATTCTTGAAAGGTATCCAGAGTCAGAGTGGAATGAGCTTTTTTCTGAAGATCTTCGCAGCTGGATTATTGAATCACTTGCGGTAGATTCTGCAGATGACAAAATCTCTGCCATTGCACGTTCGCGCTTAAATTTTTTACTCCATGATATTTTAGTTAACCCCATGGATGGATCACCTCTTATCGAACCTGTGCTGGTTGGAGCACATGTATGGGAGTACTGGGCTTTTGAAGAGTTTAAAAAAGTTTTTAATGAAGATCCTCTTGAAGGGGGGCCATGGCAGGAAGCATTGCCTCATCTGTTTGCACAAGAGATCCTCAAGTGGACTTTGCCTATTCTCTCTAAATTACAGACTTCCTCTGCGTTAAGTAAAAAAACAACAACTCAGTCACAACTTAATCATGCAAATATGGAAGCATTAACTGCATGTCCGGACTTAAAAGCAATGATGTGTTCAGGCTTTATTGAGAGAGCTCGTCTTCATGAGGGTCAGCGTGTTCTTAACATACAAAGTCGCAAAAAGGATGAGCTTTTGACAAGAAGCCAAAAGGAGCATGATGATGAAGTACAAGAGCTTGAAGAAGTGCTTTTAGGCCTTGAAGAGAGTCTTAAAGAAGAGCTGCAAAAAATTAGAGAAGACAATGCAAAAAAAGAGGCTGAGCATACAGCTAAACTTGATGAAATGCAACAATCTAGTCAGCAAAATCTTTTAGCGCTGCAAGAAGAGAGACAAAAAGATATAGCACTGCAAGAAGAGCTTCGCAAAAAAGATAAGAAGATAGGTGATGCGCATCTTGCAGAAGCTGAGCGTATTGGAAAAGAGCGCATAAAAGAATTTCAAGCAACTCTTAGAGCTAAGCAAATAGAGCAAAATCAGTTGCAACAAAATATTATTACAACGAATAACACAATTATCACGGTTACAGAATCCCATGCAGCCAACAATTTAATTCTAGAGAGGCGCGCTGCCAGCGCAGATCAGCAGCATGCAACTCTTGATCGCGATTTTACAGAATTACATAAAAAACATTTACAAGAGGAGAGAAAGGTGCGTACTTTGGAAGCAAGTAATGCGTCTCTTACTTCAGAAGTAGAAGCACTTCGAGTCTCTGTTAACCTACTTGTATCTAAATAAGGTATCTATGACAACACCAATAAGTACACCTCCTATTACTCCTCGTGAACAAGAGAAAAGTGCACTCTTACCTGCAATGCAAGAAAATAGTGTTATTTTAGTTGCGTTGCAATTATTTCGCTCACAAAGAGAGTCGCTGGCAGATACCGTTCAAAAATTACAAAAGACTGCAGAAAAATTAATGAGTGCTCGAGAAGAGAAAGTTGCAAGCTTAAAAGAATGTGGAAAGAGGCTTGACGTACGAGCAGGTGCTTTAGAAAAAGAGTTTGATGCATATGAATCTATTAGCAAAATTGGACATGATCGGTTGATGCAAGAAGTTGCTATTTGCCGCAAAGAAGCAAGAGAATTCAATGATTATCTAGACCAAGAATTAGCACCTGATTTGGATTGTGAGCAGAATAGGATAAATGCTATACTCAAAAAAATTGAAACAGATATTAATTGTGCTGAACGTTTTGAGCGTAGTGCTTGTACAGAATTGAAGGCAAGGTCCCTTATAAGAGCTGCTTTGGATCCTCTCCATGAGAAAATTGCAGTTCTTGGAAAAGAGCAAGTTTCGATAAATACCGTAGTACATGGAGCTATAGAAGAAGTGGCAAAAGCTTATGCGAAGGCAACAAAGGCTCTTGCTGCTGCCTTGGAAGCTAAATCTTTAGTTCTTGGAGGTAATGAAGGAAGCTCTCGTGCAAGAGCTTCTATAGAGGATGCGCAAGCAGAAGCTCAAGATGCACAAAAAGCATTAGCGAGCTTGAAAGCCGAAATGAATGCTTCAACGCAAAGAATGGAACGTGAAATAGGCTTTATTCGTTAGATAAAGGATATATACACAAACCAATTCTTGAACTTGTTTGTGTATATTTATGACATCAGTGCAAAGGCTTGTTTTAGAGGATCTCTTAAACTTTAAGCTACGTATAACCGCTTTAAAATATATGAATTCATACTTAAACCTTCTTGTGCGGCCTGAGCTGCAATTTTTATATATAATTCAGGGGGCATTCTTAAATTAAACTTTCCAGAATGTGCTTTTTCTGGTTCTTTGCCTCTCTTTTTACACCAATCGAGGTAATCGTTAATTGAATCTTCAAAAGAATGTTCAATTTCTTCTACAGTAGTGCCTTGAAAAGTGATTACAGCCCTGAGACCAACTACTTCTCCATGAAAAATACGCGCTTCATCGTCATAGACGACATATCCTGTATATCCTTTATGCTTTAACATGGCTTTACTCCTGTATTTTCCAAGAATCTTCGTACAGATACGACAGCTCCTTTGTCTGTTTCTTTATGAGGATGCGGTCTGTGAAATACGGCTTCTTCATTATTTAATAATATTCGCACTCTTGAGCCACGTCCTTCTTCAATTTCAGCTCCAAGAGTAACAAATAGAGCTTCTATGTCTTTCCATTTGATACTAGACTGGATCGGCACGGCAAATATGGATTCGAGTGTGCGTTCATGTTTTTTATTCATAGCCTAATGATGCCAAAATATGGGGTCAAAGTCAACTATATTTTTGCTGCTGCATCTTGTTTGTGTATACTTTAATCGCATTTTTACTTTATTATGCTGCATTGTTAATAACTCATGTTACGCAAGAGCCTATTTTAAAGTTTTTGCGTAACATGAGTTAATTACTTAAAGGGTTTTTATGTCATCAGTTGATGTAGTGAGTTATTCTCCTCGTTTGAATTTAGAAGAGAAGCCTCTTGAGACAGGATTTGTTTCAGAGGCTGAAGCAAGTAAGACAGATTCTGTCGTAGCAGAGACGGCTTTACGTGTGCTGAGTACGCAGATAAGCGCCGTTGCAATTTCTGTCCAAGCACTTCAAGCTTTTATCGGAAAAGCTGAAGATAGTGATACAGAGCATATTTTAGAATGGCAAGAAGCCTATAGCGACCTTAAGAGGCGCTATTCAATTCTTGAAAGCAAGCATGAAGAATTTAAAGCAGTAGCACGTGCTAGAGAAATAGCGTTGTCGCAGGAGCTTGAGCATTGTAAGGAAGATCTTGTTCATATAAGGTCACATGTAGACACTCGCTTAGTGCCTTATATAAATCAGTTGCGTGCTAGAACAGATGATGAAATTGCTACGGTGCAATCTTCTGCTAAGAGAGCTTATGACAGATGGCTTAAAACTCCTACAGAAAAAAAATTAAAAGAGATGATAGAGGAGTCTGTAGCTCAATTTGAGGCATCAATCAATGCCCTTAAAGAACAGCAAAGCACGATGGCTGCATTGGCAGATAGGGCTACAAAACAGGCAGAGGTTTCTCAAGAAAAATCAGAAAAAGCGTATAGTTCTAGCATAGTAGCAAAATCATTGGCGCGTGCAGGAAAAGAAGAAGAAGAACGCTTGAAAGCTTCTGTAGAAGAGACAAGGAAGCAAGCAATAGCTGCAAACCAAGCAGTAGCAGCTGCAAATGCCGCTGCAAGGGCAAATGCAGAAAAGATGCAACTTGAAATAACAGCGGCACAGAACGTCGCTAGGGTTAACGCGACTCTTGCAGCCATGTGGAGGTGAGTGCTTTGCAAAGGCTTGTTCTAGAGAGTCTCTTATCTTGAACTTGTTTGTGTATAAATAATAACAGGATGGACAGGATCAGCCAAAATGGCTGGCAGGGTAGCTTTTGGCTAAAAGACAGCAATTAGGAGCGGGATGTTTTACGAAAGAAAATAGGAAATTATAAGAAAATTCTTCTCATAGAAATGACATGTTAACGTAAAATGCAAAAAATTATTATGTATATTTTGTGATAGCGTTTTCAACGAGTACGTTACAT
>JARLHF010000060.1 GCA_031292375.1 Chlamydiales bacterium | reverse complement strand
TCGAAGCCCTATTAACTTCATTGTTAATATATTTGCAGGGTTAATTGCTTATACATTACAACCCAAAAAACCAGCTTTAAATTTTAATGAACAAGAGCTTAAGTTGTTAACAATAACCTAGTTAAAAATCGAGCTGACGTTAACTTAGTTTAGCGTCAGCTCGATTTTCAACTATCTGTTAATCAATCTGAGGGATTTACATGCTGGTGCATCACGGGTGTAATTTACCAGTGTAATTTATAGAGTAATGCTCTGGGTTATGTTGGAAAGAGATCTGATTCCAGACTGGTGCGGTGGACTTTAAGGCTTGCCCCTAGATTTGTAAACAAGCCACAATTTCGTCGACGGTGTTTAATGGTAATTTGGTAGCTTGGTGAAGTTTCAATAATTGCATTGCGACTAGTTGTAAATATAAGATCTTCGTTGGGATTATAAGAGATTGTCCGAGTTGTTAATGTTCCCAAATCTATGATATTTTCTACTTCAGTAGTTTGTTTTTCTAACCATTCGTTAAGGGAAAGAGCCTTTGTGCTATCCAGTGCAGGGTCAATGATCCATTTAGTTTTATCTGCAAGCTCAACATAGGGCGCTATATGATATCTCCAAGAAATAGAGTTTCCTCTAAAATCTTCTATGGTTTTTGCTGTTTTTGCTGATGTAAAAACATATTGTTTTTGTAAGCTTTTTGGGGAAGTTCCCAGGGCAATAAGGAATTGAATGGTGATGTGCGCTCTTGTATGGCAACCATTTTTAAGGTAATACCAGGGAAAAATATCGGTGGCATAAAGAGCCTTTACTACTTTATCCAACACATCTTTTGACTGGATGGGAATAGCTTTTGTTTTTCTAAATTGCTTTAAGATTTCCTTTGAAGCAAATGCAATACCATGTTTTTGCAAGGTGGTTTCTGAAGGGATGTGAGTCATGATGTAAGAGGGAAGATAAGTATGTGGTTGTTGTCCAACGCTTGTAAAGATGAGTTTTATTGAATTTTTCTGTTCCAATAATCTTGTTTCTAAAACATCTTCAATTATATCATCGAGCACTTTTCCATATTTTGGTAAAAGTAGTATCCTTTTGACAGCAAAAGACGTTTTTAGTAAAAGGCGCACAAATGCCAGGTGGGGCATCTTTTGGGTGTTGGCATTGTATTTGAGTAAATGGACGAGTGAGCGTTTCCATGCCCTTGCGATACGCAAGGCAGCATCTTTTGTAATCAATTGAAGTGTGCGTTGCATAGAAATAGATACTGGGCTTAATTTGCAAAGAAAGTCTTTTTCCCTTATTGATAGGCATTGTCCTTTATTGAGTTTGGCTTCTAGTTCATTGAAAAAGAGAGGGATAACTTTTGTAAGAGTTAGGATCTCAACGTTTATTCCTTTTTTTGAAAGTTGTGTATAGCGTTTTTCTAGAAAAAGGTTACTTACAGCTTGGTAGATATTGGCCGCACCTGGTGGTGTAAGGCTAATAATTTGGAGGTCGTTTCGTGCTTCTGCACCCCATTGGATGAAGGCATGGACGATGGATTCATGACAGGCCGGCATTTTATTCCTGCTCTAAAAGTTCTCTTAGATAAGGAAGATTTTGGACCTTTTCCCAGGCACTCATCGTTTCTTGCCATACATAGGATTTGGTTGAGACTACCTGAGAGCGCCATAGGTTAAGAAGCTCTGTAAAGCTTATGGGGCCGATACTCGTGTGAGTATTATCTAAATAAAACCAAGGGGTTTGTTTAATAGAAGGGTTTTCTTCTACAGGCATGCAAGGAACATTTTCTGTAGAGATGGTTTTTTTTGCAGCGATGATACGTTGATTTGTTTGTCTGTTGTATGTGAATTTTGTAAAAAGAGGGAGCAAAAGAAGTATGATAAACCCGAATATACCAAATAGAAAACCTATAAAAAACCATAAAGCAGGCGATCTGCCCTGCCTTTTGGCGATAGCAGAACAACAAAAGCCGATGATAGCTAGAAAGAAAAGAGTAAAAATAAGATTCATTAGCAAGTTATCCATAAAATTAATGCTCATGATACCCTTTTTCCTCTTTCTTTTAAAGAAAAGGTTGTTCTAGAATTAATTTACACACAGGTAATGGATTATGAAGATAGATACTAAAGAATTTGAGCTTCCAGACACCCTTTTCATCAGAGACATCGATAGTCAAGTGTTTCACTCTATCGTTTTGCAATGTCTTACACAGATAGAAGGGATACATCTTTTAGAAGGTAGTTTAGTAAGTAGCTTGCTGGGCCTTGAAGAGGCATCTCATGTTAAGGGCATTTACATTGAACAAGACCAAAGGAATCACTCGGTTAATGTTAAAGTAGAAGTAAATGTCGCTTATGGAGTGCCTATTCCTAAAAAGGCAGAGGAAATTCAAACTACGATCTCTATGGAAATCACTAAGATGACAGGCTTGCATGTAGGAGCTGTTCACGTAGTTTTTAAAAATCTCTATTTCCCAGATAACAAGAGAGAAAAAATTATAGGAATAGAGCCTTCTTCTAACAGTGACTATTCGGATAAATTTTAGAAAAAATTAAGAGGCTAGCATGCGATTTGGATCGCTTTTTTTTTCTGTGGTGCATCTATTTCTCTCCTTTTTGCTGATGGCATGTGGCGTAGCTATTTTGATGATTCCGCTAACAGAGCAATTTCGTGAATCTCTTATGCATTTGATAGATAGTAGAAGTATAGATCTTGTTATTTTTGGAAGTCTTGTTGCTCTTTTTGGACTTTTCTTAATGGTCTTACTCTTTTTTGCTTATAAGAGACATGTTTTGGTACTCACTATGGGTAGCAAGCTAAAGGTTAGTGTGGATGAAAAGGCTTTACAAAAGTATGTAGGAGAGTACTGGAAAGAGCTTTTTCCGAAAATGGATGTGCATAGTACGCTTTATGTGCGCAGAAATCAAATTTATATTACAGCAGATATCCCATCGAGTAAAAGTACAGATTATGAGCATTTACTTCAGAAAATAGAAGAAGGACTTGCAGACCTTTTTGAGAAGTACTTTCAGTATACAGATGAATTTCATCTCAATGTGAGTTTTCGCGATGCTGTTTCCAGTGACTAATAGCCTCTACGTCTTTTGAGGATAGCCCTTTTATTTGCATAAGCGATTCTGTCTCTGCTAGCATGAGCTGCTTTGTGCTACCAAAAGTTTTTAAGAGAAGCTTTTGTTTTACAGGACCAATGCCAGGGATTGTGCTTAATACAGAACTTATCATTTTTTTGCTTCTCTTGGCTCTGTGAAAAGTGATAGCAAAGCGATGCGCCTCGTCACGTATCTGTTGAAGTAAAAATAATAGTGAAGAGCTTCGATTCAATAAAATAGGATCTTTTCTATTTACTAAAAAGATAACTTCTTGAGAAGAGCCCTTGTCATGCCTGTGCTCTTCTTTTGCAATAGCAATAAGGTCTACACCAATAATATTTAAATCGGTAAATACTTTTTTAGCAACATTTAGGTGACCTTTTCCTCCATCGATGATGACGAGGTTTGGCAGAGTATCTTCCTTTTTTGCTTTTGAATAGCGCCTTAATAAGATTTCATACATGGCTCCATAATCATCTGAAGAGTTGGTGGCTTTGAGTAAGTATTTTCGGTAGAATGCTGTTTTCTTTTCTGCTTCAATGAAAACTACCATGCAGCCTACAGAATCTGTTCCAGAAAGGTGAGAGTTATCAAAACATTCGATACGGTGAGGGTAGTGCTCTAGTAATAGCTTTTCCTGCATATCTAAAAGGTTTTTTTGACGGATAGCCTTATTGTCCTTTTCTTTATGAAAAGAGCTTTGTGCATTTTTATAGGCCATTTCAATGAGTGCTAATTTATCTCCTCTTTTTGGTGTGTGGAGGACTATTTTATGTTTCTTTTCATGACTTAAAATTTCTTCTAAGCTTGTAGACTCTATCAAAGGGATAGGTAGCAAAATTTCGAAGGGTGCATTTTCTTGGGTTAAATAATGTTGAATAAGAAAAGAGGAGATAAGCTCTTCATCATCTTGTAGGATATTAGAAAATTGAAATACTTCAAGAGATGTAAGCTTTCCTTCTCTAAAAAGAAGCTGACAAAGAGTTACTTCAGAGCCTTCTCGATAGATGCCAATTGCATCCATATCAATGCGCTCTATTCTTGTCACTTGTTGAGATTCTAAAGCATGTTCGATGTATTTGATTGCTCGAAAAATTTCTGCGGCCTTTTCAAATTCAAGAAATTCAGAGCAGACTTCCATTTCCTTATAGAGGTTTTGTAAAAGCTCTTTATCTTGTCCTTTTAGAAATTGTGAGGTGCGCTTTACATGAACTGCATACTCTTCTTGTGTGCATTTATTGCAGCAAGGAGCAATGCAGCGTTTCATTTGATATAGGATGCAAGGGCGCGTTCTTAAGGCAAATTCCCTGTCAGAACATTGTCGCAGTGGAAATGTGTGTTGTAGTAGGTCTAATAATGTTTTTGCTTCTAATGCATTTAAGTAAGGGCCAAAGTAAGTGCCATCATTTGGAGGCTTACCTTTGTAGCGCACGAGTTGTACCATAGGCCAGCTATCATGGGTAAGTTTTAAGCTTACATATCCCTTATCATCTTTTAAGAGTATATTGTACTTTGGTTTATATTTTTTAATGAGAGTATTTTCAAGAAGCAAAGCTTCTTTTTCAGAGGAGACAACGATTGTTTCAATGGTTTTGACTTTTTGAACAAGAAAGGGAACATAGGGTCTATCATCTTGAGATGTAGAAAAATATTGTTTGACACGCGTTTGGATATTTTTTGCTTTTCCAACATAAATCACATGGGCTCTTTCATCTTTCATCAGATAAACGCCAGGGTCCTTTGGAAAGTATTCTAAAAGTGTTTTGTCAAACATTGCTTATTTATTCAAATAGGAGAATTTGGTGCTCATGAATAGGTTTTTTAATTCTAGAAGAGGTTATGGATTTTTCTTTTTTTCCAGAGCCCTCTTCAAGGCGATTTAAGATCTCTTTTGCTCGGAGTGTTACACTCAAGGGAAGGCCTGCAAGCTCTGCTACATGGATACCATAACTTTTGTCAGTTGCACCCTTGATAATTTTATGTAAAAAAATAATTTTGTTATTTGCTTCTTGGACTGCAACATGGTAGTTGACAGCTCCACTGATGCGGTTTTGAAGTTCTGTAAGTTCCCAGTAATGCGTTGCAAATAGAGTTTTTGCTTTAGTTGGAATGTTTAGTAATAGATACTCTGCAACGGACCAGGCAATTGCGATACCATCATAGGTGCTAGTGCCGCGACCAATTTCATCTAAAATAACTAAAGATGAGAAAGTTGCGTTATGTAAAATAGTTGCAGTTTCGCTCATTTCTACCATGAATGTGGATTGGCCGCGAGAGAGATCATCGCTTGCACCAATACGTGTAAAAATTTTGTCGACAAGGCCAATATGAGCAGATTTTGCAGGAACAAAGCTGCCCATCTGCGCCATTAAAGTAATGAGGGCTACTTGTCTTATATAAGTGGACTTCCCAGCCATGTTTGGGCCTGTAAGGAGAATGAGACTGTTTTGAGAGTCATCTAAGAGAGTGTCGTTAGGGGTAAATATTTCACTCAAAAGAGATGATTCAATGATAGGGTGTCTTCCTTCTTGAATAAATAGTATGGAGGATGTATCAACGATGGGTTTTGTGTAATTCCATTTTTTTGCAGCAAAGGCAAGGGAGTAAAGAGCATCTATTTTGCTGATCGCTTTTGCGACAAGAGAAATACTTTCTGTATATTTTAAAATGTGAGTGCGTAAAACTGTAAAAAATTCTTGCTCTAGTTGAATCATGCGCTCTTCTGCTGTGAGCACCTTTTGTTCATATTCTTTAAGCTCAGGAGTGATAAAGCGCTCATTATTGACAAGCGTTTGTCTTCTTTGAAAGGATGCAGGCATTTTTTCTGCTTGTCCTTTACTTACTTCAATATAATATCCAAAAGCATGTGTAAAACTGACTTTTAATGTTTTGATGCCAGTTTCTTCCCTTAGCTTGTTTTGATAATTGATAAGCCATGACTTTCCATCTTTTCGAATTTCTCGAAGCTCATCGAGGTCTTTATCATAACCCTCTCTAAAAATGCCGCCTTCATTGGTGCGTACAGGTGGTTCATCGACCAATGCTGCCTTAATTTCATGAACAAGCGGTGTAAAGTCAGTAAGTAGAGAAGATTCTTCTTCAAACAATAAGCTAGAAAAATATAAGAGGGTGCATTTAAGCTCAGGAATGGTTTCTAAAGAAAGAATTAAGTTTAAAAGATCTCTTGGACCACAGTATCCAGAAGATATTTTCATCGTTAGCCGTTCGATGTCTTTAATTTTACCAAGAGTTACAGCAAGCTCTTGCATTTTCAAGAAGGATGTGAGAAGAGATGTAATGCTCTCTTGTCTTTTATGAATTTCTTTCAGGTCAAGTAGGGGCTGTAAAATCCAGTTTTTGAGAAGCCTTCCTCCCATAGGGGTTCTAGTATAGTCAAGAACTTCTAAGAGAGTGTACTTTTTGCTTCCATTTCGCATCGATTCTACAAGCTCTAAATTTCTCTGAGTGGATTTATCGAGTTTTAAGAAACAAGAAGGCTCGTAGTGTGTAATAGCGTGGATATGCTGAGTGGGCAGAGAAAGTGTTTCTTTGAAATAGTGTAAAAGGGATCCTGCGGCTGTGATGGCGCTGTTCATGCCTTTCAAGCCAAATCCATCAAGATTGTGCACGTTAAAGTGTTCTGATAATGTGTTATAAGCCATGTGATGATCAAAATACCATTCATCTTGCGGTGAGAGCAAGAAGTTATAAAGCTGTGATAATTCATGGAAAAATTTAGAATGTCTTTCTTGAAATTTATGAGAAATCAGAATTTCAGAGGCACGAAGTGCATAAAGCTCGTTTGCAAGATCGCCTATTTTTTCACATTCCATCGCTTTAAAATCCCCTGTAGAAAGATCGATAAAGCTTAGGCCAAAAGAGTGGCCAATTTGCACAATGGATGCAAAGAAATTATTAGACTTTTCTGTTAAAAGTGAGGAGTTCAGAAGAGTGCCAGGAGTTATAATACGAACAATATCTCGCTTTACAAGGCCTTTTACAGTTTTGGGATCTTCCAACTGTTCAGCAATGGCCACTTTGAGCCCTTTTTGAACTAATTTGTCGATATAGGCATCACATGTATGGTGGGGTATACCTGCCATGGGTATACCTTGTCTTTGTGTAAGGGTTAAATCTACAACTTCTGATAAAGTCGTTGCATCATCGTAAAAAGCTTCATAAAAGTCTCCCATACGAAATAGGAGGATGGAGTCTTTTGCTTTTTGCTTGCAAGCATGCCACTGGGCCATCATGGGCGTAGTTTTTATTGCATCAGTCATATATTATCCAGAAATGATTTAGTCTGAAGAAGATTCAGGAGCTATGGGCGCTGCTGGCTGTTCAAACCATTCGTTTACCTTGGCAACGTGTTCAAGTAGTGATTGAATTCTAGAGAGCTGCGTTTGCATGGTATCTAATCGTCTTTGAATTTCAATGAGTTCTGTATCCATTTGAAGCAAAGTTTCTCTTGGGATTTGCACTTGGTTAGTTTGTTCAGGAATAGTTTGTGCTAGTAGAGAAGAAAAGGTGATACAAAGAATGGCTAGTAGAGAGTAGTGCATGCTCAAACATCTCCAACATGATGTTTTTCATAGGTGCCCATAAGCGTTGCTTGTGCTAAAATATGGCCATCCATTGCTTTTTCAACCTGTTTTTTTGTAGCTCCTTCAGCAAGGGGCAGTGTGCAGTCAAGCGCATAGAGTTTAAAGAAATAGCGATGTCTTCTGTCAGGCGGGCAAGGGCCTATGTATCCAAGAGAGCCAGATGTGTTTTTTCCAAGCGTGCCAGGAGGTGTTAAATTTTCTTTAATCACGGCTGTGTCTTTTGGCATGTTAAACACAACCCAGTGATCATACATACAATCTTTTCGAATGTTTACAGGAACGTCTGGGTCATCCATGATTAATGCAAGGGAGAGTGTGCCCTTGGGAACATCTTGAATGTGTAATTCCGGATTGCATCCGAGTCCTTCACATGTATATTGTGAGGGGATGTTTTCATTTTCTTTAAAGTGGGTGCTCGTTAGTTTCATGATAAATCTCCAAGTAAATCCACATATGTTCCCCACGATACTATGATTTTTAATCATTAAAAGCTCGAATTTTATTATACACACAGCAATTAGGAGCGGGATGTTTTACGAAAGAAAATAGGAAATTATAAGAAAATTCTTCTCATAGAAATGACATGTTAACGTAAAATGCAAAAAATTATTATGTATATTTTGTGATAGCGTTTTCAACGAGTACGTT
>JARLHF010000059.1 GCA_031292375.1 Chlamydiales bacterium | reverse complement strand
CCTGCCTCATAGCGTTTGCCTATGAGCTCATTGCTGGGAAGAATGCAATACATGCAACTTCCTTGATATTCCCAATGGGTAGTATCGCCATTGGGAGTCGTTTCTGTTTTTATACGATTCAAGCCATCATAGGTTTTCTTTTTGGATCTACCTTTTGAATTAAATTACCTCTGGAATCGTATTCATAAAGAGTATAGGCGATGGTATTTGGAGAGAGTGCTTGTCTTTTAGCTTGAAGAAGGCTAGAAGTGTGATAATCTAAGTGGAGAGTATTTTGTGCGTTGGCTGTTCAAACTAACCCAAGCATTCTTCGCATCTGGGTTGAACAGCGCTCTTGCTTACAAATATTTAAATCAATAACAGGAAGCTCTCTTCCTTGTCTTGTTAAGATCTTATTTTCTTTCTCGACATGATCTTTGTTTACAAAGGCAGCTATGACACTTTTATCCATGTTTGCAAGAATATGGTTTTTAACAGCCTCAGAAACTTGTTGTGAAGAAACATTCAGGATGTTGCTTTGGATCTCTTGTAGTAGTCCCATTTTAGTGCCATTTATAAAGCTGTGATAAGCAAGAGTTGCGCGATCTTTAGAAAATGCAGACGTCCAGTTCATTCCTTGAATAGCGTAAAGCTGTGCTTGTATTAAGTCAGATTGTGAAAAATCACCCTTTGCAAGTTTTTCCATGATTATTTTGAAGGTATCTAAGCCTTTTGAAATGCTAGGGACATCCGACATATGTAATGCCAGTGTGCCAAATTTACCATTGGGTTCACAATGCGTATGGTAGGCTTTTGAATAATTTATTTGCAAAAAAAGTAAAAGTGCAGCAGCAACACACAGTGCAGGAAAGTCAATATGGTTAGAAAAAACAACAGGTATTGTTTGATAAATAAAAGCATTTGAAAATTGTGTAGTGATGAGATGTAAGCTTATTTTAGGTATTGAAATATCAATTTTTGAAGTACAAGCGTTTGCTAGCCCACTTTGATTGAAAGCAAACAAATTTTCTCTTTTCATCATTTGAAATGTGGATTGATCACATGTAACTAACACATGAAGATTTTGCTGTGAATAAATCTTTTGTCTCAAAAGAGGCAATTGTAGTGCATCTAGATGATTCTCTTGAATGTTTTTTAAGCAGGTAAGCCCATTCCACATTTCATCAAAAGCGTAACTTACTCAAAACCAGGGTATACAAAGGTATAGGAGCCTGTTGCCATTCGTTTTACTATTTGATGAGGAGAAATAACAACACCAATCTCTGCTTTTCGATTTTCTCCTTCTAATTTGCCTACTCTCTTAAATTCTTCATTAACTCTCCATACATACCATTTATCTGATATTTTTATTGGTTCTTCATCAACTTTTGAACCATAATCATTTGTATCCTTAAATAGAGCTTCAATTTCTCTAGCAAACGGTATATTTCCAACCTTCTCCCAAAGATCCAATTTAAATCCCCACTTAATAACGACATGAGCATAAAATTCTACTTCATCAGCAACAATTTTAAACAGATCAGGCTCTGTATTTATTGGATATTTTGTCTTAAAAACCCTTATAACATCGCTATTAAGTTGAGTAAAATCATTAGTTATATATTGAAAATACTTCTTGCCATCGTCTAGTTTAACAGAAAAAATATCCCCCACCTTTGTTCTAACTGTCTTTGCCATATTACTTTACCCCATATTCTAGCCATTTTTCAGGCGCTATTGAATTGTCATTAATCACCAATCACTATCACAGCTTCTTTAAAATCTGCTGAGCCTTTTTTCTTACTATTGCCTTGGGATGATTTAATAATAGACTAATTTCTTTTTTTGCCGTTATTGCTTTTAATTTCCCAAGTGCTTCTAAAGCATGTATTACAAGGTCATTATCAGCCAACAAATCAACTAGCGTTTTCAAAACATCTTCAGATTTCACTTTACCAAGAGCTAGAACAAACATTTGTCTTGATATTCCATTTGCTTTATTTCTGATGATCTCTAAAATTCCTGGTACATCTTCGTTAGCAATTATTATTTCTATTGTATTACCAATTGCCCATCGCAATAATACCTTCTCCTGAGGTATCTTATTAAATTCTTCTATCAAAATTTTTCCTGCTTTTCCTTTTGCCTCTTTCACAGCAAGAGCTCGAATGATACCTTCCTTTAGAGTGTCTTGGGATATTCCTCGGTGTAATAGATCAATGAGAACTGGTATGGCATTGGGATATGGATGTGGTGAATTAACTAATTCGTAAATATCGGTAATTACTATTCCTACTTTTGCAAGTTTTTTTTGTATTTCAAGAGCTTCATCTAACATAAATTATTTAAGAGGAATTGGTTTTATCACAATAAGGCCTTGGTCAATTAGCTGTTGGACCGGTTTTGTAAAAGTTGTATCTGGTCTTGCATAAATAATCAACTGTCTTGTAGTTTGTTGCGAGTATAAAAGAAAGTCTTTAATTTGATTTGTCAATGCCAACTTGTTTACATTTTTTACTTCTACTAATACTGAAGAGGTAAGTTGATCTGGAATTCGGTATTGTGCTGTTGATGTTAATGATGGTATTCGTACTTTATTTCCGCTAATTCCAACGGCGTTTTCTCCTGAAGCTCCTACTTTTCTTACAAGATCCATTGAATTTTCTGACCAATAAGCCAAATCAGCACTACTTAATCTAACAGCAGTTCGCCCCCCTTGAAGCATGGCTCCGCCACCCATGGTACCAAGCATGCTTATTCCATTATTGACCAGAGATGCTGTGTTTGTTGGCATGCCTGTTTTTTGTAACAGCATCTCTGACACAGTAAATTTATGTTGGCCGGTAAAGGCTGTTTGAAGTCCTGTTGCTGTTTGGTCAAGACCATGTGCCACTAAAGCCCAACCT
>JARLHF010000058.1 GCA_031292375.1 Chlamydiales bacterium | reverse complement strand
TTGTTAAAATTGTCTTTTTTGACATCTTTATCGTTAAATTTTTCAACCATATGTTCACATATGCTTGAAAAATTTATCAATAAATCTACTCAAAAAATTTCAATTTTTCTAAGCAAAGCTAATTATGCAAGAAGTCTAATAAACTTTTATGTTTCGATATTTTGTCGTACCATGCTGATTTGTTTTCTAAGCATTTCATCAGTTGCAGCTTTTTTTTCTATATTTTTGCAAGCATGTAGGAAAGTAGAGTGTGTTCTGCCGTTGAAGTAAGCTCCGAGCATGATTAAGGACTCGCTGATCATTTCTCTTGCAAGATACATGGCAACTTGCCTTGGCAACACAACTTCTTTAGTACGAGAACTTCCTTTAATATCTGAAACTTTAACTTGAAAAACTGCCGCAACACTTTTAAGTATGTTCTCCACGGATATTTTATTTTTAGGCGCTTGTTGTAGCATTTCACGAAGTGTTTGTTCAACTAGTTCTTCCGTAATGTCTAAATTTAGTAGTCTGCATTGGGCACTTAGCCGGTTAAGTGCGCCTTCTAGTTGACGAACATTGCTGTAGATATGCTCTGCAATAAAGAAAAGGACTTTATTGGGGATGTGCATGCCTTTTTGTTCAGCTTTGTGCTGTAGTATTGCAACACGAGTTTCAAGTTCTGGCATTCCTACATGAACGACAAGTCCCCATTCCATACGGGCTACAATGCGTTCAGATAATTTAAGTTGAGAGGGAGGTTTGTCACTCGTGATGACTATTTGCCTATTTTGATTAATTAAACTTTCAAAAGTATTACATAGTTCTTCTTCAAAGTTAAGTCTGCTTTGTAAGAATTGTACATCATCGAGCAGAAAAACATCGGCTTCTCTATAGCGCTTTTTCATCTGATCTACAGATTTATTTCTTAAGTTATCTACTAAGTCATTACAAAACCCTTCTGTTGTAATGCTTTGTATGCGTGTTTTTTTGTGGTGTTCTTGGATATAGTGACCAATTCCATGAAGTAGATGTGTTTTTCCCAGACCAACACCACCATGAATGAAGAGAGGGTTGTAAGACCTTCCAGGTCTGTTCGCAACGCCCATTGCTGCAGATTTTGCAAATTGATTGGATGGGCCTTCAATAAAGGTATCAAAACGGTAAGCATTATTGAGTTTTACATCAATTATGGGTGCAAAATGAATAGAGGCGATCTCTTTTTCTAGGGAAACATGATTTTCAGAAGGCGCTTTTTGAGAAGAGCCTATAGTGAAATTAATAGATGGTTCTCCCGAGGGGTTTACAGGAAGGAAGGCGCGTAAATCATTTTTATAGTTATCTAATAAATATTCTTTTACGAAAACATTGGGAACTTCGAGAGAAATTGTTTCGGCAGACCAATCGATAACGTGAATGGGTGCAAGCCAGTTTTCAAAAGCTGTGGCAGAACAGTTTTTTTTAGCAAATTCTAAAAATTGAGCCCAGTTTTCGCATTCATTAGCACGCTCATTGGCAGATTCAGTAGTATACTCACTAGTACATGTATATTCACCAATTGTTGGCATACTGTGTTTTCCTTTTTGTTTTTGTAAAATTATTTGTCACAAAATTAAAATGCAGGTTTAGGATAAAAGTTGTGAACAATATTTCCACAATAAGGTGTCAGGGTGTTTTATGATCCAGAATCTATCATGTCACAAGGATAGGCTGCAAGAAAATTGTCGATAGCTTACGTTTAATAACATAAATTTCTGCATTAAGTCATTTCTAATTAAGAAGATAAAGTTTTTTTGCGTCACATGAGTTAAATAATTTTTACTTAATGCAGTGTGAGTTTTCCCTTTGGAGAACTCACACGTTAACTCCATTACGTTACAGAGTACAGTCGGAACAAAGATAATGGAGCCTGCCAAAAAGTTTTTTTGATTTGGTGACTTGCATTGTGTCTAAGTGAGCGAGTGTATTGCAAATGGAGCAGTGAACTTTAAGTTCTTCAAGATTTACAAGAAGCCCACGGTCGATAGGTAAGATGGTGATATTATTTTGGAAATCTTTTTGTACTATTTGTTTTAGCGCTCTAACCATTTCAAATCTGTTATCTCCCTCTTTTTTACCTTCAAAGGAACAAAGCAATAAGGGCTTTCGTTTTTCTTTCATTGAAGGATGGGTTAGAAGATCTTGAAAGAGGTTAGATGCGGAAGTAATGCTTTCAGCACCTTGAAGAGTTAAAATCACAAGATCTAGAGGATTAAGTTTACTTGGAAGTGAAAGTGAATTTTTATGATTAGGTGTACAAATCCAGCCGATATGATGAGATGCATGTTTTGTATGTGTTTCTAAAGATATTCCAAGGGGCGTTTTTGCATTGTTATCACCTACTATTGGAAAGTAATTAAGAGTTATATCATTTTCTAGATCTACAGATTCTAATCCATTGGAGTCTATGTAGAATTCAAGGGCATGGATGCAATCTTTTTCTTGTTTAAAGTGCGGAACAAGATAGGTAGAAAGAGCCTTATAGGCACCAGGATGTAGGTAATAAGAGATTAGGTGCAGGCTTTTTTTCAAGTGGTTACATTTTATATTTAGATCGTAAATAGCTTTGATTTCTGAAAAATTGTCTGTCAAGTCATGGGTGACAATGACATAGTCAATTGCATGGATAGTAAGGCCTTGCTCATGAAGTTTTTCGAGAAAATAAGGTCCTGGATTGATTGCAAAGCCTTTATTTTGGATTTTTAAATAAAATCCCCCATTCATTTTTTGATAGTGTTCTGGAAGTAAGTAGTAAGCTAAGTTTTCTCTTGTAGCCTCTTGAGTGTCTTGTCGAGTGGACATGTCCCATCCGTTGAGCACTAGAAGAGAGGGTTGAAGAGCATTTTCTTTGGATTTTGCAAGATAAGCTTTGAGGTGCTCATTTTCGAGCTGCTTGAAGGAGAAGCTAGTTTCTTCATCATTTGAAAAATGAGGCTCTGGGAGCAGCTCTTCTGCTGAGTCTTGCGAATCTGTGAAACTATTTTCTTCTTTAAGACCTTGTAGCCATGCTTCAATATCTTCTGTTGTTTGATTAGTACTATTTAACATGATAAAAAGCTCCTAAGGTTTATAATTTAGATTTTTTCAATGAAGCGCATTTTAGCACTTCTGCTTCTTGGATTGTAAGTTATTTCTTCTTCATTGGCACATATTGGCTTTTTAGTCAAAAGAAGAGCGTTTGCTTTTTGAAATTTATTCGGGTCATAGTCATGTTCTCTTCCTCCTTTATAACCACTTATTTCTCTAAAATAATTTTTAACAATACGGTCTTCAAGACTATGAAATGAAAGAACTCCTAAGATTCCTCCTAGTTCAAGTAAGTCAAAAGCCGCAGGAAGGAATTCTTCAAGAGCTTTGAGTTCTTGATTTACAGCAATGCGCAAGGATTGAAAAACAAGCGTGCAAGGATGTATGGGCTTTCTTGGATTGAAAAAGAGAGTGGTTTTCAAAGCCTTTGTAAGATCTAGTGTGGTGGTAAGTTCTTTTTCATTTCTTGCTTGAATGACCGCGTGGGCCACAAGTTTCCATTTTGGCTCTTCTCCATATTCTCTAAAAATATATTCTAATTCCCTTTGAGGCCAAGTGTTAACAATTTCTCTTGCGGTAAGTTTTTGTGTTTGGTCCATCCGCATATCCAGAGGGCCTTCTTTAGAAAAACTCATGCCGCGCTCAGCTTGATCGAGCTGCATGGAAGATACTCCAAGATCTGCAAAGATCCCAGATATTTTTTTAGGAGAAAAGGGGGTTATAAGTGATTGAATCTTTTGGAAGTTTCCGTGAATTAGATGGGTTTTGTTTGCAAAGGGAGCAAGTCGTTTGGATGCAATTTCTAGTGCTTTTGTATCTTGGTCAATGCCTATGAGGAGTTCAATCTCAGGGTGTTTTTCTAAAAGTGCGCAGGAATGACCTGCAGCTCCAAGAGTTGCATCAATAAAGGTCGTTATTTTTTTCTCTTTAAACTGATGAAGGAACTCGTTGACTAGAATGGGAATATGCGGAAAATGGAAATTAGACATTAAAATGGTGATTGCTTTAAGAACATTAAGGCAGTTTAACACTAGGATGAGAAAAAAGCATGATAAAAAAAGCATAATGGAAAATAAAATATGGTAGAATCTGTAAAAATTTATAGCATTCCGCAAGATGCACACACTCGCTACGCTCATGATACAGAGGCGAGTGAAGGGGCTTTTTCGAGGGATGTTGTTGCATCTTATCTTGCATCTAGTGCAACAACGGTGATGGATAGAGGGCCAAAATATTCTGTTTTTGAGCAGTTATTTTCACTTTCGCCCAAAGGTATTGTTTATAGTGAGTCTCCTCCATCTTTCTTTACACAGTTACGCTCGTCGGTTTCAAAACAGGCTGAAACTCTTTTTGGATCGTTGCAAAATTTAGATAGCATGATGGAAGTTATTCGTAATGTGACGGATAAAGATAAAAAAGATAGACAGCAGGGAGATGAAAAAGAAGATGAAAAGGAAGAAAATGAAAGCTTAAAGTTAACAGATGTTATGCAGCAGCTGAAAATACTTTATAGAGATCGCTCTTTTGTATATTCTAAAATAGGTAGTTTGATTCAAGGGTAAAAGTGATTTATGGCAGAAACTAATTGGTGTGATGTTCTTGGGTGGGGGCCGATGCATTTGCAAGAACTTAGGTTTTCGGGTTTTACATACTTTAAAGAGGGTAAATATGAAATCGCAAAGATTTTTTTTGATGCTTTGACGGTATTAGATCCTGAGAATGCTTATGATAGACGTGTTCTTGGAGCAACATATATGCTTCTTGGAGACCATAATAAGGCTATTAAAGTGTTGGAAGAAGCCATTCAACTGGATTCAACACATCTTGGAGCTCAAATTAATCGCACCAAAGCTCTTTTCTTTCTTGGAAATATCCAAGAGGGATTAGAATCGGCACAAAAACTTATTCATTGTTCAGATAAAGATATTGCCAATGATGCTCAGGCACTTATTTTGGCTTATAAATCTTAAAAACCAATTTTCAACTATGTACAACTAAGAGGAATTCCTGCAGCAAAGGATTCCTCGTTTTGAATAACTCTTTACAAAGATCACCGCAACATGCTACCTTGCCCGGTTTTTGCAATTTTTTAATAAAGACTGGAGGGGTTTTGTATGAGTGGGATTACGGGAGTGAGAATTGACAACGTTTTAAATAACGAGAGATCAGTAAGGGATAATAATGCTTCTTATGGAAGAAGATGTTGGAGGTGGTTGAAGCGTGGTATTTTAGAAATGAAAGTACATAAAGTAGTAGAAGGCCTTGGATATATAAGTAGCGCTGCTTTGGCAGTTTCTTATAATAGCGGGGATCCTTTGGCTGCCTTTAAAATATTTACTATGGGGTCTTCTTGTGCTAATGTTATTGCTGGTGTCATTCTTTCAAAGAGAGGCAGAAATGTTGAAGAGGTAAGAAATGATGAGGGTAGTGTTTGTGATTATATGGTACGCGCATCGCTATTTTTTGTATCGGGCATGGGTTCTGCACTTATATACCCCATTTCCAGAAGCTACGTAACATAAATCTTAGTGTTTTTAATAAGAAGTTTTTATAGAATTCATTTTTAAATTTGTTTGTGTATACGCGGATGTTTATATTCACTAAAATACTAAGTGTTATTGTTATTTGTGGTGTTTTCCTTTTTTCTTATTTAAATCAACATGTGGAGCTTACTAAATTGCGTTTAAGGGTTCCTGCTGTTGCAAGAGAACTTAAAATGATTCAGGAAGAAAATAGCCATTTTCAATATGAAATAGATGTTTTTGAGAGCCCAATTAATTTGATTGAACTTGCAAGAAAGCCAGAATTTAGCTATTTGAAACACCCTAGGCAAGATAAGATAATTGTAAAATGAATACAAGAAGAAAACGCATTGTAGTTGTGGCTATAGCTATTTTTTTCCTCTTTTCTTTGCTTATTGCTCATTATTATAAATTGCAAATTATAGAAAATGAGAAGTGGGCAAAAGAAGCAAGAGGGCAGCATCAAAGAATTGTTCTGGAACCTTTTAAAAGAGGTTCGTTTTTTTCTAATACAGAAATAAAACAAGGGCATCCAGTTTTAAACCAACCCTTTGTATTTGATGTGCAGGCGTTTCATCTCTATATTGATCCATCACAAATTCCTGAATTTGCAAAAAGTGAGATAGCAGACTATCTAAAAGAAGTTTTAGATATTCCTAAATCAGATTGGAGTGAATTTAGATCGGAGTTTGATCGTAAGAGCAGGTCTAGAAAACTTGCTATGTGGTTGGACTTTTCTACCAGATCTGTTATCCAAAATTGGTGGGAGGGTTATGCGCGTAAAGAAAAGATCCTCAAAAACTCTCTTTTTTTTATTGATGATTATCGAAGATCTTATCCATTTAAAAGATTGCTCGGACAGGTTTTGCATACGATTCGAGAGAATAAAGATGAAAAGACTAAAGAAGGGTTGCCCACAGGTGGTTTAGAGTTGCAATTTAATCACCTTTTAAAAGGAAAACAGGGAAAGAGGCTTCTAGTTCATTCTCCAAGAAATCCTCTTGAGCTTGGATCAGTTATAGAAGATCCTGAAGATGGGGCAGATATTTATTTAACAGTAAATCACTGCTTGCAAGCAATTTGTGAGGAGGAAATTGAAAAGGGTGTGAAAAGAGCAAAAGCTAAAAGTGGGTGGGCTGTTATGATGGACCCCTTCACAGGGCAGATTCTAGCAATGGCTCAATATCCCTTTTTTGAGCCTGCTTGTTACCGGGAATATTTTAATGATCCTAGCAAGATTGAACAAACAAAAGTACGTGCGATAACAGATGCCAATGAAATTGGCTCTGTAATGAAGCCATGCACACTTGCAATCTGTTTGCAAGCAAATAAAGAACTTAAAAAACAGGGAAAGCCTCCTCTATTTACTCTAGAAGAGAAAATTGCAACGAGTAATGGAAATTTTCCCGGAAGAAGAAAGCCTATTAGAGATACGCATCTACATTACAACCTGAATGCTTATTTGGCCATTCAAAAATCTTCAAATATCTATATGGGAAGACTTGTAGAGCGTTTAGTTAAAACACTGGGTATTGAATGGTACAGAAATAGTTTGGAAAAGTTTTTCTGTTTTGGAATTAAAACGGGTATAGAGCTTCCTGGGGAAGTGCCAGGATTGCTTCCTAGGATTGGAAGAAAACATCCTAATGGCACGCTGGAGTGGTCTGTGCCAACGCCGTATTCAATTGCAATGGGACACAATATCCAAGCTACAAGCTTGCAAATTCTTTGCGCTCATGCCATTTTTGCAAATGGTGGGTATGCTGTAAAACCAACTCTTGTAAAGAAAATCGTTAAAAAAACAAGAGATGGAAAAGAAATTGTGTTATTAGATAATACTATTAAAAAAGAGCTTGTCAAAGTGTTTGATAGTGATATTGTCGATACTGTTGTACGCGCGATGAAAGCTACAACAAAAGTTGGAGGTACTGCAAGAAAAGCTGATATCTGGGGGTATACAGAAGCTGGTAAAACAGGTACTGCTGAAAAAATTGTAAATGGCACCTACTCCAAAGTGGATTTTTTTTCTAGTTTTATTGGGTTTTCTCCTGTAAAAAATCCACGTTTTGTCTTATTGGTTGCTATTGATGAACCAGAGCCTGTATATATTCCGGGTGTTGGCAAAAATAGTCAGGGTGGAACTTGTGCAGCGCTTGTTTTTAGAGGGATTGGTACGCGCGCTTTAGAGTATCTAGGAGTAACCCCTGATGATCCTTATGGGTATCCAGTAGGAGATCCTAGGTACAATGCTGAAAAAGCGGATTGGTCTTCAGAGCTAAAGGAGCTCAAGATTTTATATGAAAAATGGAACTCTAAAGAAGCATCATGAAACTTAAGGTATTATTTAAAGATATTCCATCTGTTTTAATAAAAGGCTCGAAAGATACAGAAATTACAGGGCTTTGTTCAAATTCCAAATATGTAGCACCAGGGAATTTGTTCATTGCAAAAAAAGGAGCCTCAGATGATGGGCATAAGCATATTACAGAAGCGATTTCTGGAGGTGCTGTTGCCGTTTTAACAGACCTTTATAATCCATTTATTGGTAAAATCCCTCAAATTATTCACTCAGACGTTGCTTCAATTGAGGGAAAGCTTGCCTCTACTTATTATCATGATCCATCGCTGCAGCTACTTACCATTGGCATTACAGGAACAAATGGAAAGACTACGTGTAGTTTTTTGGTAAAGCACTTGCTTGATTCAATAAATATGCCGTGTGGCTTAATTGGAACAATAGAGTATATTGTTGGAGAAACAAGTTATAAGGCATCTCTTACAACACCTGATGTCATTACCAATCATCGGTTATTGAGAGAAATGCTTTCTCACAATTGCAGAGCAGTTGTTATGGAAGTCTCTTCTCATGCATTAGAGCAAAAGAGGGTAGATCAGATTCATTTTGATTGTGCTTTATTTACAAATCTTACACTAGATCATCTTGATTATCATGAAACCATGGAAAAGTATGGAGAAGCTAAAGCTAAACTGTTTTCTCAAATTGGTTTGGGAGCCGTTAAGAAGAGTATTTCTTTTTCAAAGGTTGCAGTGATTAATCAAGATAGTGACTGGGCAGAAAGAATGTATAAAAAATGTTCTGTTCCTATTCTGACATATGGATTTTCTCCAAATAGCTCTATAAGGGCTACAGACATTAAACTAGGGTTGGATAAGACGACATTTTTAGTTCGTTATAAAGATGAGGAGAAGTTATTTTCTTGGGGTCTTACTGGGCGCTTTAATATTCTTAACTGCTTGGCTGTTACATCTCTTGGGCTTTCATTAGGCCTTTCATTAAAGCAGATAGCAGAGATCATGAGTACGGCACGTCCCGTGCAAGGGCGTCTCGAAAAAGTACCAAGTTTGCAAGGTCTCAATATTTATGTAGATTTTGCTCATACAGATGATGCTTTAGAAAATGTTTTGAGTTGTTTAAATGATTTGAAAAAAGGGCGCATCATTACAGTATTTGGATGCGGAGGAAATAGAGATCGCTCGAAGCGTCCAAAAATGGCAAAAGTTGCTGAAACCTATTCTGACGTTATTATTGTAACATCAGATAATCCTCGTGATGAAGAGCCAGCTTCTATTATCAGGGAAATTATTGAGGGGTTTTCGAATAAAGATTGTTTTATGATAGAAGAGGATCGTCGAAAAGCTATTGAAAAGGCGATTCAAATGGCATTTCCTGATGATATTGTTCTCATTGCTGGTAAAGGACATGAAACGCATCAAATAGTATGTCATAAAACAATGGAATTTGATGATCGAGAGGTTGCAAGAGAGATGATTCAAAAGAGAGAAAGTGGTTAATGGTCGTATTAAGAGTTATTATATTTTCTCTTTTGTTATTGTTGCAGTCTTGTGCTTATCACGCTGTCAAGGAGGAGGGTTCTCTATTTTTAGAAAAGCGCCGTACAGAGTCTTTGGGAACTTTTGTTGTTTTAGATCCTGGGCATGGTGGTAAGGATGAGGGGTGTAAATCAAAAAATGGAGAGTGTATTGAGAAAAATTTGGCTCTTAAAACAGCAAAACTTGTTCAGCAATACCTTAAGTCTCAAGGGATTAAGTCTGTTTTGACAAGAAGCTGTGATGAATTTGTTCCTTTAGAGGATCGTGCTAATTTTGCGAACAAAAGAAATGCTCATCTTTTTGTAAGTATTCACTTTAATTCTGCAGAAAATACACAAGCTAAGGGTGTAGAAGTTTATTATGATGATGAAAATACATGTAGAGCTGAGCAATCCAAAATACTTGCGCGTATATTGCTTGCAAAGGTGATAGATTACACAAAAGCACCTTCTAGGGGACTCAAAACGGAAGATCTAAGGGTTATTCGAAAAACAATCATGCCCGCAGTTCTAGTAGAACCTGCTTTTTTAAGCAATCCTCAAGAAGCTCTTAAGTGTAAGGATCCAAAATATCAAGAGGCCATAGCAAGGGCAATCGCTGATGCTATTGAAGAATATGTAAGAAATGTCCCCGGCGCGAATTGAACGCACGACCTGTTGCTTAGGAGGCAACCGCTCTATCCAACTGAGCTACGGGAACAAAAGATTTCACAAATTCTATATCAAGGCTTCAGTTGAGCTCAAGTAGAAAGAAAAATTGATATTATATAGCTGTTTTATATATACACAAATAAGTTTAAGAATTGGTTTTTGATTGTAAGGAGTTTTTTATGGCACAAGCAGATATTGGTCTTATTGGTCTTGCTGTAATGGGGCAGAATCTAGTTTTAAATATGAATGATCATGGGTTTACGGTTGCTGTTTTTAATCGTACAGTTGAGAAGGTAGATACCTTTTTACAAGGCCCTGCAAAAGGAACAAAAGTTATTGGTTCCAAGTCACTTAAAGAGCTTTTTGCGAATTTAAAACGTCCTCGAAAAGTAGTGTTTTTGGTAAAAGCTGGGTCTGCTGTTGATGATTTGATCAATGAGTGCCTTCCCTACCTTGAAAAGGGGGATTTAATTATCGATGGGGGTAATAGTAATTTTAATGATACTAACAGAAGGGCTGAAGAACTTGTTGCTAAAGGTATTTTGTTTGTTGGTAGCGGCGTTTCTGGTGGAGAAGAGGGTGCAAGGCATGGCCCTTCATTAATGCCAGGTGGCAATCCAGAGGCATGGCCTTTGATTAAAAACATATTTCAATCTATCTCTGCAAAAGCAGATGGTGCTCCTTGTTGTGATTGGGTAGGAGATGGAGGTGCTGGTCACTATGTTAAGATGGTTCATAATGGTATTGAATATGGAGATATGCAGCTTATTGGAGAAGCCTATAATATCATGAAGTATGCTCTTGGTCTTTCTAATGAAGAGCTTGCCAAGGTGTTTACAGAGTGGAATAAAACCGAATTAGATAGCTACCTTATTGAGATTACGAGTCATATTTTCTCATTTAAAGATACAGATGGAAAGGTTTTGCTAGATAAAATATTAGATGTTGCTGGTCAAAAAGGTACTGGAAAGTGGACAGGTATCAATGCTCTTGATTTAGGTATACCTGTAACACTTATTGCAGAAGCTGTTTTTGCAAGATGTTTAAGCGCTCTTAAAGATGAGAGAGTAGAAGCATCTAAACAGATTAAAGGGCCTCAAGTTATATTTACAGGAAATAAGCAAGAGATGATAGAAAATATCCGTCATGCGCTTTATGCATCTAAGATTATGAGCTACGCCCAAGGTTATATGCTCATGAGGGAAGCTGCAAAAGAGTATCATTGGAAGCTGAATTATGGTGGTATTGCTCTCATGTGGAGAGGTGGTTGTATTATTCGTAGTCGCTTTTTGGGTAAGATTAAAGAGGCTTTTGACAAAAATCCCAATTTGAAAAACTTACTTTTAGATGATTACTTTAAAGGTGAAGTGCAAAAAACTCAATTAGGTTGGAGAAAGACTGTGATGTTTGCGGCAGAGCATGGTATTTGGGCTCCTTGCTTTAGCACAGCATTGTCCTTCTATGATGGCTTTAGAACAGAGATCCTTCCAGCTAATTTGACTCAGGCTCAACGAGATTATTTTGGTGCACATACTTATGAGCGCATAGATAAGCCAAGAGGTCAGTTCTTCCATAGCAACTGGACTGGAACGGGTGGAAACGTTAGCTCTTCTTCTTACAACGCATAAAGAATACGTGGATATTACAAGTTTTTCACTAGCCCTCTTGCAAGAGGGCTAGTGGTGTTGCTTGTTCTTACAATCTCATAAGATCGAAATAAGTAACAAAGATCAAAAAGCCAATTAAAAGTACGACAAATGGGATGATGATGCGCTCTAATGTCTTTGGCTTTACTTTTCTTCCTGTAATCATTTCGAAGAGGGATATGAGGATATAGCCCCCGTCGAGAACAGGTATGGGCAGAAGGTTTAGAAACCCCAAGTTGATGCTGATAGCTGCAATCCAAAAAAGAGCCTCGTTGATGCTTACACTCCAACCATGTTGAATAACGCGTACAATCCCAACAGGACCGCTTAACATCTTGGGGTTGATGTAGCCAGAAACAAGAGCTACAAGTGTGTGCCATGTCTCTGTAAAGACATTTTCAAATAGAATAAAAGGGTTTGGATTGTAGTTAACTTTCACATCCTGTAAACCTATTCCAAGCCTTAAAGTTTTGAGGCCATTTTCAAGGCGTTGCAGGTCATTGATTCTTTTTTGCGGATCATTTATTTCATTAATGGCTTTTCTTGCCTGTAATATTTGCGCCGCATATTGTGCTTTTTGCTCGTCTGTAAGGGCGAAATTTTGTTCTGTTTTTGGAGTTACAGGATTTAAAAGGGCAAGTTCTTTGTATGTGGTGATGGGAGAGCCATTTGCAACGAGATCTGCCATTTCATTGACGTCGTGGACAAGTGGAACTTGGTTGAAAAATTTGTCAGCAATTTTCCACGAAGGGTTCTTTTCACTTTTGAAGTTTTTTTGGACGATGACAAGAGCTTCTTTAGTTTGAAGAGCACTCAATAAATCCGCTGCACTTGTCACAGGTGTTTTGCCAACGGCTATAATTTTATCGCCCTTTTCCAGAGATGTATCTACGGAGGAAAGTGCTTTTATTTTGGAGAGATGGGAACTTGTTTCGGGGTCGATAAAGTTGAGCCTATCTTCAACAACACAATCTATTGTTAGACTATAGGGTACGAAATAGAGCGAAGAAAATTTATCTTTAAGTTTTGCAAGATATCGCCAATCAGAAAGTTCTTCCTTCATGTCACTATTTAATCTGAGATCAGAGATAGGAATTCTTGGTATTTTTGCAAAAAAGCGCTTGCCTGCGCGCTCAACAGATAGTAAAATTTTTGGTTCATTGATGAGAAAGCTAATTTCTTCTTGAGAAAAGACTAAGCTGCCATCTACCCATACGATGCGATCGCCATATTCAATACCGCTATTCTGCATGGGAGATCCACTGGGAAGAGGGTTCTCTTCATTATTTGGAAAACGCTCATAGATGAGAAAGCTTGCAGGACTTAAAATCCCATAAGTACGAAGGCCATCTGCGCCATTTTTGAGAGGATAGGGGGATATAGTATATTGAAAAGGCGTCATTTTAAGATTTTCTTTGCTTACATTAAAGCCTTTCAACGTAAGTGGTTGATCGCTGAAGAGGCCTGCAAACACCAAGTCCTTAATACCTTCATAAGGAGTATTGTTGTAGCTTTTCAAGATGTCTCCTGGACGAAGCCCATCTTCGTAGACTTGTGAGCTTTGATCTACCCAACCAATGTATTGAGTAAATTCGGAAAAAAGCTTTTCTCTTCCCCCGCTCATCCAGATGACTACAAAGATGAGGAATGCTAAAATGAGGTTTGCAAGGGGGCCTGCAATGGCAACTTTGAGGCGATCAAAAGGCTTTGCTCCAAAGTAGCTTCCAGGAACATCATTGTTGGCATTTTTTCCAAGGTCTGCACCTGCTATCTTGACATAGCCACCAAAGGGAAGCCAACCTATCTGCCATTTCACGCCTTTTCTTGTCCAAGAGTAAATAGGACGTCCAAAACCTATACTGAAAACTTCTACATTCATTTTAACTTTAAGTGCGACCCAGTAATGCCCAAATTCATGAATGAATACAAGTATGCCAAGGGCAATAAATGCAAAAATAATTTGAATAACCGTTTCCATCATCAGTAACCTTATGTTCCAGGAATTTTGTTCTAAGCTGTTCTAATTTTTCTCTCACAGGATATCAGGTTATCCTTATTATTTATACACAAACAAGTTCAAGATCAGAGAAATTCCCGCTGCAAGAATTTCTGGAAAAAATTTAAAAATCATTATGGCATCGAATTCTCTTGGAAAATTTATACACAAATCAATTCTTGAACCTGTTTTACTGGTCTTGCTTTAAGACTTGAGCAGGCGCAAGCTGTTTAGGCCGACGAGTACGGTTCCACCCTCATGCAAGATGACAGCAAGCCACAGAGGAACAATGCCAAAGAGTGCTGGAATGGATGCAAAAAGAATTGCGGCAAAGGCAACGCATACATTTTCTAAGATAATACGCTTTGTTGCATGAGATTTTGCAATAAGAAAGTCAAGAAGTTCGATGTTGTCATGTAAAAGTACGATGTCGGATGCATCAATGGCCGTTGTACTTCCTACTTTTCCCATTGAAATGCCAACAGTTGCTCTTGCAAGGGCTGGTGCGTCGTTGATGCCATCACCAATCATGGCAAGATTTGAGTCTTGTGAATATTTGCTTACAAGAGAAAGCTTTTCCTCTGGAAGTAGTTCAGAATGTACTTCATCGATGTTAAGCTCTTTAGCAACGGCAAGTGCGCTTGCTTTATGATCACCTGTTAGCATGACAAGGCGTAAAGAGAATTTTGTTTTTAGTGTTTGAATGAGCTCTTTTATACGAGCTCTTGGTGTATCTTTAAATTGTAAGAGGATAAGATCATCATTAATTTTGAGTACTGCAAGTAGGTTACCCTCTTTTTTACAGCGCATATTTTCTTCTTCAAGAACAAGTTTACTTGCATTATTGAGAGATTTTAGAATGTGCTCTGCTTTCCCAATATATACAGCAAGTAATTTGCCGTGAAGATTAACTGTTCCTTCAAGACCATAGCCTGGGATAGATTTATATTCTGAAATGGGCAATGGGGTAAGCTTTTTTTCTTGAACATAGTTGCAGACAGCCTTTGCAACAGGATGGACAGCATTTCTTTCGAGGCTTAGTGCAATGCGAAGAGCATTTTGAAGGTCAGCTTCTGAATAATTTTGTAGTGGCTTTATATGGGATAGAGAAAGCTCTCCTGTTGTAAGAGTGCCTGTCTTGTCGAATGCAATCATTTTGCAGCTTGCAAGGGCATCGAGGATGATGCCTCCTTTTAGCAAAATACCTTTTTTTGCGCATGCACTAATTGCGCTTAGGTAGCCAATGGGAATTGCAATTACTAAAGCACAAGGTGAAGCTGCTATCAAAAAAGTAAGTGCTCTGTAAATAGATCCTTCAACACCAAGGAAGGGTATGGAGAAGAATAAAGGCAGAAGTCCTGCAAAGAAAATGGAGAGGAGAATAATAGTTATGGCATAGCCGTGGCTTAATTTATCGATCCAGCGCTGTAATGTGGGTCTTGCCTCTTGTGCTTGCGTAATGAGTGTAATCAATCTTGCAAGCGTGGATTCTGTGCTTGTATGAGTAATTGTGATAACTAAAGAGCCTTCTAAATTTCTAGCACCTGCTGGTACATTATCTCCTACTTGCTTGAGTACAGGTAAATTTTCTCCTGTAAGGTGTACAAGGTTTACGCTGGAAATGCCTTCCATGACAGTTCCGTCGAGTGGTACAACCTCTCCTGATTTTACAAGGATTTTTGTACCCACTAGAATATCCTTGACAGAGCGCTCAAAAATAGTGCCATCTTCAGCCACAACAAAAGCCTGTGGAGGAGCAAGTTCTCGTAAATTGCTAAGAGCGCTCTTTGCTTTTGCAGTAACTGTTTCTTCAATAGATCCAGACAAAGAAAAAAGTACAAGTAAGAGTCCTCCTTCCATGCCACTACCAATTAATATAGAAAGAAAGGCTGCAAGTGTCATGAGAACGTCAATATTGACGATTAAGTTAGATAGATCCTCTATCGAATTGATAAGAGAGGGAATGCCCGCTAAAAAATAGACAAAGGTAAGAAGCAAGTAAGCAATTGCAAAACTATCTATTTGATAGAAAACGAAGGATGCTCCTAAAAAAAAGGCTGCTGTTATAGATGCTTTGAGAGGAAGGTGTCTGCCCCATCTTTTGGATTTTAAAGTTAAAAATGGGCTAATGCTTTCTTCTAGGCCAGATTCGATAAACTCGTTAAAAAAATAGGGGGAAGGTTTTGTCATTGTCATTGAGGATGGACTATTTTTAATACAAAATAAACAATAGAAAGAGCAAGGGCCGCAATACCAAGGCTCCAAATACAAGCTGAGATCATGCGATTGTTTTCATAATAAGCTGCAAATAGGGCGGCTGCTCCCATAATGATAAAAGTTGTAAAGATAAGTGACAGAGGTGGTAGAAAAAATAGAGACAATGCAGATAACCCTATAGCAATGCTTCCGCCGATAAATGCACCGAATGCCTGTTTGAGAGGATGCTCATGCGTTCCAAGAGATAGACCCATCTCTTCTTCTAGCATGATTTTTAAAAGACGCTCCTCATCGGCCATTAGAACATCAACAACTTGTTCTAATAGTGGTCCTTGAAAACCTTTTTTTGAATACAATGCTCTTAATTCTTCTCTTTCTTGATTTCTGTGATGCTCAATTTCATAATGCTCTTGTTTTAAGCTGCGGTGGAGTCGTTCTAAGTGAGCCCAACCAATCCATGCACACCTTCCACAGTATCCTATAAGCGTTCCTAAAGAGAAAAGAGCAAGAATTGTAAGTGTGGTTTGAAATCCAATCTGAAGATAGGCGCAGATGGTATAGAGCAAAACGATGAGAAGAGAGATATACCTTGCAGTATCTGTTGCTGCAAAAATATGACTTGCAAGTTCTGCACTATGTGGCTCGCAAGCTGTATTTTTCGCTTTCGTTTCCAATATATGTTGAAGGGGATCTTTTCCCGCAAAGTGAGAATATTCTGCTGGTTTTTCCATGAAATAGAATCTATAAATTAAGTTCGTGTATACATTACCAATTCTCCTCCTGCCCTGTCAAGTTTTCACGATAGATCAGCAATTCCCTACTATGGGAATTACTCTTAAAATTTAAAGATTGTGTAAAATTAACAGAGTCTTTATATTGTGTTTTTATCAAAGGCCTTAGGAGGTAGTTATGACGGTTGTTCCTTATCAATATCAATCAACAATTGCAACAACTTATCAGGGGCAGCATCTGTCTTGGCTTGAAGAGCATAGCGAAGCTATCAATCCGACTCTTTATCCAATTGTTTGGACCAAACCGCAATTTTCTAAACTTCTCAATGGGCGGCGTGTTTTTAAAATTTTAGAAGGAAACGCGATTGAGCCATCTGTAAGAGCAAATTTGCCAAGGCAAAATCTTTGTGAACTAGCAATGCGTCTGGATAAGGTAAGTCGTGAATGTTTATTAAAGTACAAAATTATGCTTATTGAAGCTGTTGAGGCAGATAAGAAAAAAATTGAAGCGTTAGAGAGAATGCCTGCCTATGAAGGCTCTTTGGCAAGTGCTCGAACAAAGGTAGCATGCTTGAGCCTCGCATTTTGGCGATGGTGTCGGAGGCATCATTACAAGGTAGTTCAACCCGAAGGTTGTTGTCATAGAATAACGTGTCTCAAGAAAATAAGTAGTCTTGAGGGAATAAGAATCAATAATCTGAAACAGGATATTGAAATAGCTGCTCAAGAAATAGGACAGAGTACCGACAAACAGGACCTAGTGGCATTAGAGCAATTAAAAAAAATATATTGGAATGAGTTTAAGAAGCGTCCAAATGGCGTTGTTATAGACAAAGAATTAGAATAGGCTTCTATACACAAACCAAGTCTTGAACTTGTTTGTGTATAAACCAAAAGTGGAGGATTCTTAAATGTTGAATGTACAAGAAAATAGTAGCTTAAACACTTATTATTCACCAATTGCAGCGTCAAATACTGCCGCTTCAGATATGACTTCTAATAGTCCTATTTATGCTTTGTTAGGGTTGTTAGGGATTGTGACCACGATATTTTTGGTAATAAAACATGAGTCAGTAGTTGCTTTTGGAAGGAAATGCATAGCGGGAATAAAAAATATACTTCATATTAGAACACCTAATCATCAAGATACAACAGCTTCTTTGATAGCAGAAGAGATTATACCTGTAAGAGCATCAGCCTCTTTAAGTGAGGATGAGCATATACGCAAGCATTGCTTAGAATTAGATAGGTTAAGCTGTGCTATCAACAGCTTTGACTCTTTTGTAAAAAGTCATCCTGATTTGTTGGCGCTATTTAAAAAATACATGCTGGAACATGAAGATGCAATTGCTATGCATCCTAAAGAGCCAAACAATGTAAGTCTTTTGGTTTCTCTGCAAATACGTTGTTGTCATTTGGAACATCGCATTAATGAGCGCATAGTGTTTGTACAGAGCCACGAAGAAGTAGCCAAATGCTTGAAAGGGCATTTATGTACCATCGCGGAAGATTCTTTGTTGGAATTTCGCAAATGTTTGTTACCTGCCTTAAATTCATAAAAGGAGTGTTATTATGAGTGGTAAAGTGTCAAGCGGATCTGTATCACAGTATCCACCTCAGCCATATTCTAGTCAGCAAGCTGCTAAAAAAACAGAAAAGCAAGGAGCTGTGAGCTCTCATGTCCCCTTTGCTGCTTTAAATTCTCATACTCATTATCATCCTTCTACTGTAAAACCTATGATGGCTTCCTCTGGAAGTACTAGTACAGGTTTTGATGTTGCTCATAGTGTTTCGACAGCTAAGGAAGTTGTTGCAGCTGCAGTGGCGTTTACCGAATTGCACGAGCTTAGCCACATGGAAAAAGAGGGAAAAGCTACTTGGCGTGAAAGAGTTACAAAAGGAGTTGTGCCTGTAGCTGAGATTGGGCTGGTTGGTGTTGCTATAGGTGGTGCTATACTGGGAGCTCCTTTAGCTGTTACTGTTGCTACAGTCGCTCTTTCAGCAGTTAGTATTGTTAAAGGGGTATTTCAAATAGCTCATTGGGCTTCATCAGAAGGAGAGCCTCCTTTAAGTGCCGGTGAGCGTATACACAAGTATTGGGTGGAATTACGTAGTTTAGAATCTGAAATTAAAGGTCTTTGTAAATTTATCCAAGAATTTCCTGATTTAGTAATGTTATTTGCAGCATACATAAAAAAAGATGGAGATACAATTGCTAAGTGGCCATTAGAAAAATCTAGTGAGAATAGTTTAGTCTCTTTACAAGTGCGTTGTGCTTGTCGAAAGCATCAGATGAATGAGATTATATTATTTATTAATAGCCACGAAGCAATCAATACATGCGTGAGAAAGCATTGGTGTTCTCCTGGAGAAAGTTGGTCACAATTTTGTCATAGATGGGGACATGATGTTGCGTCTGAACCTGAAAAAGAGATGGACATGGGGGAAGTGATGAGCTTGCTCTTGCAATCTCAATTCGAGCCTCTCAAGCCACTTAAAGATGGGCCTGTTCATTAGACTTCTTGCGTAATTACATTTGCTTGTTAAAATTGTCTTTTTTGACATCTTTATCGTTAAATTTTTCAATCATATGTTCACATATGCTTAAAAAATTTATCAATAAATCTACTCAAAAAATTTCAATTTTTCTAAGCAAAGCTAATTATGCAAGAAGTCTATTAACGCGAGTTTAATTCTGCTAGAAAATGACTTATATTGATGGCAAGAGAATTGATGTGTTGTTTAATGAGCTTTTGGCCATCTGTGGATGCAAAGTCGGAAACAATCTTCCAAAGAGAGCAGGGCTTGTTTGCAAGGGATGCAGCATAAGCAATGCCGTAGCCCTCCATATCTACAAGATCGTAGGTTAGTGCAAGATTTTCTTTGATTTGAGGATTGTGGATAGGATAATCAGAAGAGATTAGATGAGCACCTTGTTCTTTTATATTGAGACTGGGATGGGCTTGTTGACTAAATGTTTTACTATGGGAGTCTAATTCTTCTGGAAAATGTAGCCATTTACTTGCACTTTGTATGGAAAGAAGCGAGCCTATCTCATAGTTTTTTTTGAGAGCCCCTGCAAGGCCAAAATTCCATACCTCTTTGCATTCTGTTAAGTGATGCATTGTTCTTGCGGAAGCTGCTATGGAGCCAATGCCTGTTATCACGATTCGTCCTTTTTCAAAGAGGTAACATTCGTTTTCTTTTGAGTAAAACGCTTTTAGAACGTCTATAGAAGGACTTGCCTCTTGAATGGTTGCAAAGGTAATTAAAAGCAAGTAGGTACTTCCTCGTCTAAAAGTGATTGTAATAACGTACAGAGATATTCGTAATCTTTTATAGCGATGATTTCTCTGCTTGAATGCATGGAGAGCTGGGGTATACCGATATCCACTGTTTTCATGCCATTTCTATTTGCATGAATAGGCCCAATCGTAGATCCAGAGGGAATATCTGTTCTGCTAACAAATTTTTGTACAGGTATTTTCTTTTGTTTGCAAAGATCGATGATAAGAGCTGCTGATAAAGCATCTGTTGCATAGCGCATATGGGCGTTATTTTTAATAGCGATGCCTTCTCCTAAAAGAAGAGGATGTCTTGGTTCATGTTTAGTAGGATAATTGGGATGTACAGCATGAGATACATCGATAGATACACAAAGAGAATTGGCTTTTATGATACTTTGTTCTTCGAAAGAGAGTTTTAAAAGAGCATAGATCCTGCCTAATGTATCGCTTAGAAAGCTAGAACCTGCTCCTTGCGCAGTTTTTGAGCCAATTTCTTCGTTGTCCCAGAACAAAGCCATTTTGATAGTCTCTTGAGAGGGATTTTTTTGAGATGTATGAATCAGTGAAGTAAGTGCTGCTTGGGCACTTACTAGATTATCCAGGCGATAGGATGCTATCATTTCTTTATTTTTTCCAAGGAAGGAAGGAACTTGTAAGGGGTAGAGAAAAAGGTCGTGACTCAGAATAGGTTCGTTTTTAATAAATGGATTTAATATCTTTTCTAGATAATTTTCAGAGGACTTATCATCGAGTGCCATAATTGCAGAAAGGTGGTCTTGTTTATTTAAAATAAGACCCTTTTCATTGACATCTCGGTCTAAATGGACAGCGAGTTGCGCAATCATACAAGGGGCATCTGTAATATTTACAATGTGAGAAGAGAGGGTATTATTTTTTTTTGTTACGACTCTGCCTGCAATTCCAAGGTCTCGATTTAACCAAGAAGAAAGAAGAGGTTCTCCATAAACTTCAACTCCAAAAAGGATATAGTTATTTACGCGAAATTCAGCATTGGGTTTTAGCTTGAGAGCTGGACTATCTGTGTGCGTACCAAGGAGTAGGCTCTTTTGAGGTTTTTTTTGGGGAGTTATGAAAGCACAAAGTGAGGATCCATTTCGTGTCACAAAGTATTTATTCTCAGGGTTGATTTTCCAAATATCATTTTCTTTAAGCTCAACAAAACCAGAGCTGAGAAGTTCTTTAGAGATATATTCTACAGAGTTCCAGGGGGTAGGAGATTTTAGAGAACAAAAGAGGTCATCGACAAGGTGTTTTTTAGGCATTTTTAAAATTCTTTAAGTTGTTGTGGTACATAATAAAATATAACTTTAAATTTTTTTAGAAGTTTTGTAGTGTGATGTGTTTGGTTTAGGTTCCCTTATGATAATGAAACTTTGCTTGTTTATCAATCTACTCTTTTTTTCGGTATTCTTACATGCCATCCAGGTTAATTCAGCTCCAAAGCTGTGTTTAAGCTTGTGTGAAGCTGAAAAAATAGCATTAAAAAATAATCAGCAAATAAAGGCAACAGAGCAACTCTTACAGAAGGCTAGAGAGGGGAATTTGGAATCATTTTCCAAGTGGTTTCCAGAATTACAAGCTTCGAGTGATGCTTATCGTACACAATTTAATCAGCAGCCCATACTTAATTCACGCGCTTTGTTTTTAACGCAACTCACACTTACTCAGTCTATTTTTTCCCTAGAGCGCTATTACAATGTAAAGATTTCTGAGCTCTATGTACAGCAGCTTTCATTGCTTTTACAAGCAGCTCAAAATGATACGCTTTTACAAGTGAGGGAAGCTTATTATCAAGTGATTTTAGACCAGGATAATATAGCAACAGCTAAAGAGAAGGTAGAGCTTTTAAGACAGCTTGCAATTCAGATGGAAGGTAAGTATAGAATTGGCGAGGCAATCCTTTATAATGTCAACCAGAGTAAAGTAGCAGTTGCTAATGCAATGACCTTTTATTATCAAACTTTAAAGCAATTTAAAATTGATATAGATGTCTTGGTAAGAGTTCTTGGATATGATCCTGGAACGCTTTGTGTGGATTTAGAAGAAAGGGAAATTCCTATCTATTCTATTCCATTGATCGCGTGTAAATTGCATTCAGTTGAGCAAGTCATCAATATAAATGGTGGACAAGAAGATCAATTTATTTTTCAGCCTGGTTTTCCTGAAATAGAAGAAAGACGCATGTATCGCCTTTTTTCTTCAGAAGAGATGTTTTCTTGGGAGCAAATTGCAAATGAAAAGAGGCCAGATATTAGGCTGGGAAGGAATTTTATTAGCATTGCAAAAGAGCAGATAAGAAATCAGCAAGCTGAATATTATCCAACAGTTGATTTGATTGGAAATTATGGCGGGTTTCCAACGCCTTATGTGCCTTATCCAAGAAATGTGTTTTTTGAGCAGTCTTTTGGATGGGGTATTGGTCTAGAGCTAAACTGGCTTCTTTTTGATAGTTTTGGAAGGGAATATCGAGTAAGTCAGGCAAAGTCGCAAGAGAGAGCTACTGCTTTTAATTATCAAAAAACGGTATTTGATGCCCATGGTGATGTAAGAAGTCAGATTTATCAAATTGAAGAAGCTGTTGCAAGTTATGTGACAGCAAGGGCTAATGTCTTGCTTGCAGAGCAGCTTTTGATTGAAGCTAAGCAGCAGATGGATATTGGTTATATTACGGTGTTTGATTACCAAATTTCTGTAGATGCGTTGATACAAGCAAGAAATACAAGAGATACTGCGGATTTTAATTTGATCGTTGCCTATTATAGTTTAAGGCATGCCTCAGGAATAGATGTAAACTGTTATTAAGAGGATTTTGTGGAAGAGGAAGTTGTAAAGAAAGAAGAACTGGAAAGCCAGCCTAAGAAAAAAGGTAGGGGCTGGAAGTGGGCTGGAATTATCCTTATCCTTATTATATTATGCATTGTTGGAAAGTATGCTTGGAACCAGTTTACTTTATATGTCAGAACGAATGATGCATTTATTGATGGCTACTACGTATCTGTAAGCCCTGATATTTTAGCAAGAATTATCTCGCTAGAAGTAGATGAAGGAGATTTTGTAGAAGAAGGACAACTTCTTGTGCAGTTAGATGAATCTTTAATTCGCCCTGAAAGAGATACAAGAAGTGCAAATGTTGCAAGTCTTGAGGCGAGTTTGCGATTGAAGATTGTAGAAAGACAAAAGATTTTAGATGATTATGAGCGTGGCAAACGCGGTATTAGGGATCATATCATTACAGCACAAGAATTCGATCATTTGCAAAAGGATTTTGAGGCAGCAGAAGCTGATGTGCTTCTTGCACAAAAGAACATTGAGCTTGCAAAGAGGCAATTAGAAGAGTTGGAAGCTCTTTTGTTGCATACAAAGATTGTAGCTCCAAGAAGAGGAATGATCGCTAAGAGATGGGGACTTGCGGGCGATGTGCTTCAAAAGGGGCAGACAATATTTTCTCTTTATGATTTAGATAACATTTGGGTCCTTGCTAATTTGCAAGAGACAGATATTAGTGGTGTTAAGATTGGAAGCCACGTAGAAATTAGCGTAGATGCCTATCCTGGGGTTACTTTTACAGGTGAAGTATTTGTAATTAAAGGAGCTGCAGCATCTCAATTTTCTTTTATCCCACAAGATAATGCAACAGGAAATTTTACAAAGGTGGCTCAAAGGGTGCCTTTGAAGATATCTATCCATCCTCCAAAACAAGAAGAAGGGAAAGAAGTTTATTATTATTTATTTCCTGGAATGTCTGCAGAGATTAAAATCAGGGTTGAATAATGTCGTTTTTTCAAGAGCGCCTTAACTGGAGAAACCCCAAGGTTATATCTGAGAGTAGTCCTTTAAAGCGCTGGATTGTTTTGTTTGTAATTATTGCAGCAACTTTACTTGCAATTGTTTCTGCAACAGCTACAGGTGTTGCAGACTCCACAATTAGTGGCGCACTAATTATTGATAGCTCTTCCTCAACATGGATATCCACGGCTTACCTAATGGCGATAGGTATTTGCCTGCCTCTATCTGGATGGAGCGCTGAGAGGTATGGATTAAAAATCATTTTTTTTATGGGTTTTGCCATTTTTATATTAGGATCATTGCTTGCAAGTTTATCATTTAACTTTACATCTCTTTTGATGTGTAGAATTTTAGAGGGTGCAGGAGCAGGTCTTCTTTTTCCTATTAGCTTGACAATTGTCTCCAAAGAATTTCCAAAGCAATTGCTCTCTGTTGCTATTTCTCTTTATATGGCGCTTGGTTTTGGAATAGGCCTTGCAGCAGGTTTTGCAGTGGGTGGGTATTTTGCCCAATTTTGGGTGTGGCAATCGATTTTTTTTATTAACGTGATATGTGGCATTCCTACATTAATGGCTGTATGGTGTTTTTTTACAGAGTCGGAAGCTAAAAAAATGCCAGCTTTTGATTTTTTGGGGTACTTCTTTTTTGCAGTATTCCTTATCAATTTATTAATCGTTGTTAACTCAGCAAAGCAGCCTTGGAATACAGAAGGATGGACTTCTAATTTTATTCTTACAAGTAGTGCTCTTGCTTTAGTGAGCCTTATTATCTTTATTTGTATTGAGTTAAAAGCAAAAAACCCAGCTATTGATCTTAGACTTTATAAAATCACTCCATTTATTACAGGCAGCCTTGCAATTGGTGTTCTTGGTATTACATTATTTGGGACTGTGAGCTTTTATCCTGGTTTTTTAGAAGATCAATTGCACTATGACAAGTCAAAAGCAGGTCTCTTAATGATCCCTTTTGGCTTAATTGTAGGGGCTGTAGGATCAGTTAGTGGAATGCTTACTAAATACGTTAATGTGAAGATCTTAAGTATTTTGGGTTTGGGTCTTTTGTGCCTGAGTTGTTTTATGAATATGTCAATTACTCATTATAGCGACCAGTGGGATATTGTTACTGTTTTGCTTGTAAGGGGTTTTGGAATTGGTATTTCTATTGGGCCCATTACGGCTCTTGGTTTGAATAATGTTCCGCGTGAGATTTTGGGGCAAGGAACCTCTATGATTACGTTTGCAAGGCAGATTGGAGGCGCTTTTGGTGCAAGTTTAATGAGTGTTGTCGTTGTTGATCGCAATGAGTTTCATAGGCAAATGTTTGGAGCATCTGTCAATTATTATTCTGCAGGGTTTCAAAAAGTTCTTGGAGGCATTCAAAGCCATATTGCCAGTATGAAGGGTAAAACGGATGCAGGAGCCCTTGCAGAGTCCAAAAGGCTCATCTCAGAAAATTTGCTTGCGCAAGCACAAATTGCAGCAATAGATGATTCTTATTTCTTGATTGGTTGGACGCTTGCCATTATTAGCATGGTACTTATCAGCATAATGCTCACAGTCTATTTTAAGAGTAAGCCCGCCTAAGAGTCTCTTGACGTCTATTATGAATCAAATTATTTTAAAGAAAAATTAAGATTTTATTTGGATAATTTAAAGAAATGATGTAGTGTGTTTTGAGTGCAAAAATTGCTCAAGGTGCTTCATGAGATATTCGCTTCTTCTACTGCTCTTATGCTTTAAGGTCATTTTGGGTGCACAAGAAGCTTCTCTGCAAGATCTAGAAGGGATGCAAGAAGCCCTTTCCATATC
>JARLHF010000057.1 GCA_031292375.1 Chlamydiales bacterium | reverse complement strand
CATTGTTAATATATTTGCAGGGTTAATTGCTTATACATTACAACCCAAAAAACCAGCTTTAAATTTTAATGAACAAGAGCTTAAGTTGTTAACAATAACCTAGTTAAAAATCGAGCTGACGTTAAATAAGATTTTTTGAACGACTTTTTGCTATTTCATTCATTTCAAGTTTCAGCTTTTCAATTATGCACATTTTTGGCACACTAACTTCCTTGGATAGGCAGCAAATGTCAATAGACTTCTTGCATAATTAGCTTTGCTTAGAAAAATTGAAAGTTTTTGAGTAGATTTATTGATAAATTTTGAGAGCATATGTGAACATATGGTTGAAAAATTTAACGATAAAGATGCCAAAAAAGACAATTTTAATAAGCAAATGTAATTACGTAAGAAGTCTAATAAAAAGGGGAGGGGAGATGGCGTTTCTCTCTAGAATTGGTGGACTCTTGACAATCTCTTATTCCAAAAATTTGTGTTAAGTTAGGAAAGAAATGAATCCGATTTGGCAAATACAGCAAGCTCACAAAAAATTTACCCAAGAAAGAAATTGGGATAGATTTCAATCTCCTAAAAACTTAGCGATGGCCTTGTCAGTGGAAGCTGCGGAGCTTGTGGAAGTATTCATGTGGCTTACAGATGTGCAGGCTAGTTCTTTGGATAAGGAACAACTTCAAGCGGCCTCAGAAGAAATTGCCGATATATTTATTTATCTCTTGCGTCTTTCTGATGTATTAGAAATTGATATTATCAGCGAAGCAAATAGAAAAATGGAAAAAAACATTCAAAAATATCCTATTGAGCAAGGAATAGCTCTTGCAAAGGCCTTAACTAACAAAGGTCGAGAAAGCTCTTCATGTCCTCAAAGCTGAGCCCTTACGTTGTGTACAACATTTATTGTATCTTCAATTTCTTGAGGGGGTTGTATTTTTGAAGATTTTTATAGCTTCTTTGTCTGGAAGCCATTTCTCATTCTCTATGAGATATTGAAATTGAAATTCGCCTAATGTTTGATTAAGTTTGCAGGAAGCATTTCCAGTGGCCGTATAGTGGAATCCTATAAATTCGATGCCCAGGGCTTCTGCAGCGGATTCGACAGATTGTATTTGTGAGAGAGAGTCATCTATGAATAGGAGCTTTGTTGGCTTCCAGTCAATTTTTCGTAAGAATGTAGTGAGGACCTCGCCTTTGGGGCGAAGGTTGGTAAATAATACACCATTTTTAAATAGAGGATAATGATCGTTATAGGGGGAAAGTTCTGTAAGATAGAGAGGGTTAAAGTCTTGAAATGAGACCGTAAAATCGATTCCAAAGTGTTTAAGTCGATTGAGTCTCCAATCTTCCATATTTATTATTTTTCCATAGGTACCTGTTTCCAGGGCTGTTAGTGCAATAACAGGAATACCTCTTGCTTGTATGTTTTGAATAAGAAAAGGAGATTTTTGGTCTACTAGCTCTTCTTTTCCATCAATACCAAGAATGGATTGAAGTCGTGCTCTTTTTTGTGGATCTAAATTATGTAGAAATTTTTTTCTTAAACCTTTACCGCAGGGCTTAAGGGCAGCATCTTCTGGAGTTAGGATAGTATAGTCAATATCAAATAAAATAAGAGAATCGTGGTCTAGCGATTGGATTTCTTTTTCAAACAAACATAGGTCTTTTACTGCAAGTACTTTACTATAAACAGCAGAGACGCTTAGTAAAGAGAATAAATAAATTATTAGAATTGTTTTCTTTAGCATCATGACCTCATAGTTCATATGCCACTTAAAAGTAGCACAAAAACAGATTAATACGCTACTGAAGATAGTAATGTCTATATATCAAAAATAGTTTTTTGCGTAACCTGAGTTAATTAGGGTAAAAGCTCTTTTATAGGGGGAGCTGGTATTGACTTTGATCCATTTGCTAAGTGGCCATTGCTTGCCCGATGGTAGTGTACACCATGGCCAAACCCCTAGTTTGTCTAGGTTCCCGGTTTGGTATTCTTGTTCGACGATAGTAATTAGTCGCATGAAAACTTGCAGGAAAGCCCTGGTCTGTAGGTCTTTGTCGTTATTGAAGTTGTATTTTTGATAAAAATACTGAGCAATGGCCACATAGTTCCAATTTGTAAAGCCCTCTCCAGACATTTTTGGTGTTTCACCTCTTATTCCTGCATCATACCAGCCAATCACCAAGCTTCCCCATCCAATTTGATAGGCAATTAAGTCCGTTATACTTACTGTTCCCCCAGTTCCCTTTATTTTCTTTAAGATTCGCAAAGGTGCAGGAATTGAAGATATGAGTTTTGTTAATCGAGAGTATTCTTTTTGAATTTCTAGGCTTAAAGGGGCTTGTAGAGAGGGAAAATTCATGAAGGAGGTTCTATTCTACTTGATGAAGTGCTCTTCGAAGATCCTGAAGAGAGAATTACTGTGTCTAAATTAAGAAGTCCCTCTTTAGAGGCTAGAAATATGGGAATGATTTCCTCTTCAGAGAAGGTTTTTTTGGCTGCTTCTTTGATGTTCTCGATCTGATTTAATTTAAATGTTTGTAGTGTTTGTGCCAATGTATTAACTTTTTCAAAACTAGCAGAAGGTGAAGGTTCAGAATCTGAAAGAATTTTTTGTTTAATGCTTTCAAGTAGTTTAGAAGCTTCTTGTAAATATTCTAAATTATCTAGGCGGATAGATGCATTGTAGATAATCTGGATAGCAAATGCAGATACCGAATTTACTTGAGTTGAGTTTTCACCTTCAGAAAGAGGCTTTAATAGACCAGTAATTTCTTGAGACAATCGCATAATAACATTTGCTGCAGCTAGGATTTGGGTTGCATTATTTGCTGGGCTACTCATGATCATATCTCCTAAAACTGTTGTAGCACTGCATGCTAACAGAGCAATCTAATTTTTTCACTAATTAACTCATGCATAACATGAGTAATTAAAATAACTTAGAAAAATCATCAAATTTATAGCCAGAATTTAAAAATGTTTGAATAGGAAGAAAAAGAGGTGTAGGTAATTGGGCGTAGGGAAACCATTGCCAAATTTTACACTTTTCTTTTTCTTTAACTTCTGGCTCTCCACCCTCGTATCGAGCAATCATTAAAAGAGTGATATAATGAGAATGGCTTTCAGCAAAATAATCATTGATCCAAGGCCCACGCTTGACTTGAGAGACGAAGAGACCTGTTTCTTCTAAAGTTTCTCTTATAGCACATTCTTCAGGGGTTTCGCCAAACTCTAAATGTCCTCCTGGAAGGCTCCAAGAGTCTTTTCCATGTTTTCCTAAACGAAATCCCATCAAAATGGTTTCATCCTTAATAATGAGCGCACCAACGCCAACTCTGACAAATTTATTCATAACAACCTGAGTTTTGAATTTAAATTGTTCAAGATTAGAGGAGATTCTGGATAAGTTTTCAATCATTTTTGCGAAGTTCATATTCAAAAACTATAAACGAGCAAAAAAGCTTGAAAAGCTGCCAGAAGATCCCTAAGATTGAGCAATTTAAACCCAAAACTCAGGCTAATAAGATTAAGTGATTATGTTTTTTAATATTTTGGTGTTGTAGTCTATGTAGAACAAAGTTTCAAGTAAAGGAAGTTATGAGCAGTAAAATAAAACAGGTCACAAGGTATGGATCTTATGGGGTCTTGTTACAAGATTCAAAAATATTGCTTACACTAAAAAAATCAGGTCCTTACAAAGGGCTTTGGGATCTACCAGGTGGCGGCATTGAATTTAGAGAAACGCCAGAAGATACGCTCAAGAGGGAATTGTTAGAAGAAGCTGCTATGCAAGTAGTCCAATGTAAGCTTGTGAATATTGCAACGTTTGTTGGTGACTATGGTAGTTGTGAAAATAGATACCTATTTCATCACATTGGTATTATTTACAAAATTTTAGAATCACGTATAATGCCTGACTTAGTACCTGAAGATGAGGTGCGCTGGGTTACGCTTAAGCAAATCAAGCAAGATGAGCTCACACCATTTGCAAAGCATGCGCTAAAGAATTTGTTTGTATTATAGTTAATTAGTATCGCTGCTATACTGCCTTTATGGACATTTTTTTAGTTTTTCTTACATTTATTGTTACATTACTAGCAGGTATTTTAAGTGGGCTTAGTGGTGGTGGAGGTGGTTTTATTACCATGCCCTATTATATTTTTATTGGACTTTTGCCAGCAGAAGCTCTTGCTACTAATAAATTAAGTGGGGTCGGTAATTCTTTTGGGGCTCTTAGTGCATTTAAGGGAAAGGGGTTTATTAATAAAAAGCTTGCTATACCCTTCATGAGTATTACACTTATTTGCGCTTTGGCCTCAGCATGGCTTATTCCTCAAATCGATGCTTCGTTTTTTCAAAAGATAATTGGTATTATTTTAATCTTGTTAATCCCTTCTTTATTTATCAGTAAAGCATCTTTTCAACCAGGAGAGCGTTCTCGGCTCTGGTTTATTACAGGTTTTATTGCTTATACATTTTTTACTTTTATGCAAACGCTTTTTGGAACAGGACTTGGCATTATTCTTGTGATTATTCTCATGCTTCTTTTTGGCCTTTCTACCCTTGAAGCGAATGCTACGAAGCGCATTGCTCAGTCTGTACAATCAGTGATTTTGTTTGTTCTTTTAAGTCTCCAGGGCTTGGTTGTATGGTCTCATGGTATTTCAGGGCTTATTGGTGCGAGTATCGGCACGCATATTGGATCTCACATAGCCATTAAAAAGGGAGATCAATTTGCAAAAATTATGTTATCCCTATTTATGGCTATATCAGGGCTTGTTTTATTGTTAACCTAAAGTTTTATGCTGAAAAAAATAAGTGTAGCGCGCTTTTTAGTAAAGTTTTTACTTTTCAAATATGTGTGCTTTTGGCACACTGATTTTCCTAAAAGTGAATAAAAATAGAAATAAGTATGTTTGTCTTAAGAGGCTCAGATTGGAAATAAAAATTAAAGCAGAGTGTCCTCAGACGATTTTAAGCGCGATTTTGTTAAAATTCGATAAACAAATGTTTTTTTTGCTTGCATATTTTGCAAGGAATTATTAAAGTTCGTGTAAAGTTTTTAATTATGTGTGAGAGTTATGATAGTTCTTCAAGCAGAGTTTGAACAGAATCCAGAGATGAATCCAGGTGGTTTGCCCGTTTCCTTTCACCCTTCGTTCAATCCTGTTTATAGAAAATTGCAAAGGTGGTTAGCGCGTTTTCCACAGCAGGTAGAGAACTCTATCTTTAATGATCTTTTTCTTTTTTATCTGGTTGCTACGAAAAAGTACTTAGATCACCGGAATGCAACGCATCTTTTTCGCTTGGTTTTGTCAATACACCTCATGCAGAAAAAACTGCTACGTACAGCGACGTTTGCGCCGCATGCAAGGCATCTTGAAATCAGATGGATTCCTACTTACTTGACATTCCCGTTTTTTACAAGACCTGTTCTTGGCTGTGTTGTTGGCTTTAATATCATGGATCGATATGAGCTTTTTGACGAGGAGAACGTTCTTCTTGCCCTCCAAAAAAGCCTTCCTCAACTGAGGATAGTAAGGGAGAGCTCTTATTGTCATACTTCTCAGCATAAAAATCTAAAGATGTTTTATCTTGAGATTGAGAAAAAAGAGGGGCTTCCTTTTTCTCTTGCTGAACAGCAAATCTTGAAAAACAGCTTGGAAGAAAAAATCAGAAAGAGCATCCAAAAGCTTTCTCCAAGTATATTTATGAGATCCAATGAAGAAGAGATCTATAAAAATGTTCTTGTGTTAAGCCAAGAGATTCAAACCATTCAAGATCTACCTCAGGTATATATCGTTTTAGATCAGCAAACGGGTAAAGAGATTATCTTTCGTGTGATGCTGGTCTACATCATGCCCTTTCATCGCTTTTCTCTAAAAGAGCGCTTTTTTGATGCCTCATTTGTGCCTGAAAAGGCTTTAACAGTGAAGCATATCGATAACCATCCTGTAGAGGCACATATCTTTCGCATCCATCTTCCTCGTGATGCGAGCTTGCTTAGATCTGATGGTTCTTTAGATTTTTATTCTGCACGTCAAAAAGTGGTTTCTCTTGTCACCTCTGCCATTGGCGAGTTTCGTGACTACAATGGAGGGATCCTCATTAAGCAGCAGGAGCTTTTACATCAGCTTAAAGATCAATTTCCTGGAATTACGAGTAGTGATCTTGAACTCTTAGAAACATTTTTTTACGCTCTGATTCCCTTAGAGAAACAATTTCTCCTACAAGAAAAATTTCTTGTTTCACTCTTTAATTATTTTTTAGAAGAGCGTCGCAAGAGATTGTTACCTGGCTCGTTTTACTCTTTTAAAATCTATCATGAAGAAGATAAAATATTTCTTGTTGCACATGGTAGAGAAGCTTCTTTTAAAGAAGTTATATCTTCTGTACTTCAAGAAGTTGCTTTCAAGATGACGGATATAGCATATAACGTCATAGATATATCGGAAGGGACTTTTTTTAATTGTGCTTTGTTATCTTCTAGTGACGAGACGGAAGTATTTGTTCATAGTCTTCAAGAAGCTTTGCATAAGTGGCAATTGCAGATGAAGGATCAACAGATCTTAAGGATTGGGTTGGAATATTTAATGGTTTCCTTAGATCCTCGCATTGGTGGGGAGTCTGTTTCGGGTAATGTGTTGAGATTTCTTTTTGAAGGTCTTACTCGCTTTGATCAAAATGGCGCTGTTGAAAATGCCGTTGCTGAATCAATTGAAGTTTCTAAGGATTTGAAAGAGTATGTTTTCAAATTACGTTATTCTCAATGGAATGATGGATCTCCTGTTACTGCCTATGATTTTGAGTATGCTTGGAAAAAAATTCTTTCTCCCGATTTTAAAACCTCTTTTGCCAGCTTCTTTGATCCTATAAAAAATGCTAAAGATGCCAAAGAAGGGAAAGTTTCTTTAGATCAGGTAGGGATTCAGGTTATTGATGCGAGAACGCTGAAAGTAGTTCTTGAGAGGCCTACTCACTATTTTTTACAGATGACAGCGCATTCTGTTTATTCACCGATTCATCGTCTAATTGATCAGCAACATCCGCAATGGCCTTATCAAAGTCAAGCTAACTATCCTTGTAATGGCCCTTTTCAGCTTAAAATTAATGATTCTAGTCAGGGTTATCATCTTGTTAGAAACCCTTTTTATTGGGAGTTATCTCGTATTTACTGGGATCAAATCATTATGAGTCTCATGACGCCCCACCAGGCAATTCATGCTTTTCATAAGAATGAAGTGGATTGGGTTGGAAGTCCGTTTGGAACGTGGCATTCTTTTTATGTTCCTGGGAAAGAAGATCGCATAGTGACTTATCCTAATAGTTTAGTGTATTGGTGTGTGTTTAATACATCTCGTCCACCTTTTCATCATCCGAAGTTACGAAGAGCGTTTGCTTATGCTATAAGGCGTGCAGAGCTTACTGCAAGTTCATTTCTTCCATTAAGTCCTGCCTATTCACCATTGCTTCCGTTTTATTCGGGAAATCAACATCCTAAGTTTCCTGAATATGATAAAGAAAAAGCACGTGTATTATTGCAAGAGGCCTTAGAAGAATTGGGAATATCTTCCAAAGATTTTTCATCAGTGACTTTGCCTTTTTACCAAAAAGGTATTGGAGAGTATATAGCGAATTGTTTGAAAAAACAAATCGAGGAAGGGCTTGGGATTAAGTGTCATTTAGAACCTCTTTCTTGGAACACTCTTTTTAATAGAGTTGCGGTCAAGGGAGATTTTCAAATGAGTTTAATGCACTGGAATTCTTGGATTGATGATCCTATTTATACACTGAATGCGTTTAAATATGTTGGAGAAGAGATTAACGTTGCAAGGTGGGAACATTATGATTTCAAACATTTTCTCGACTTAAGTGATCAAGAAATTAACCCGTTTCAGCGTTCCTTTTGTTTAATGAAGGCAGAAGAAGTGCTATGTCAGGAAATGCCAATTATTCCATTAGTTTATCAACCCAATCAAGCATTAGTTAAAAAAGATTTGTGCGTATTTTACAGAGTTCCTTGCGGACCTTTTAATGTCCTCAGGAGCTTTAAACAGAAAAAAGGAGTTTAATATGTCGAGTGTATTAAAAGAACATGTCAATAGTAGTTCTGTTGAGCAAGTAAATGATAGTTCTATTATACAAGAAATTAAAGGTCATCCAGCATGGTATGGACGTTTGTCGGGATTAAAGGCTGAAAAGCTTTTAAGAGGTAGAAAAACTCCTTACCTCTACATTTTACGTGAGGGAGAAAATGAAGGAGATTTTTATGTGACCTTTGTTCTTCCTGATCTATCAATTAAGCACCAACCCTTTGTTGTTACAATAACAGAAGAGGGATGGCACTGTGAAAATTGGGCGCTTTGTGGTCCGCTTACACCAGCTGCTTCAATTGATGATGTGCTTCATCTAATTATGCATTGCGGAAGGCTTGCGTGTTCTCCGAAGATAAACATGAATTGAAATGAAATTATCAGAAAAAGAATATTCTCATGCAAAAGGGGGATTAAGAGAAATTGTTTTTCTCTTTTTCCCTATATTGCTTATGACATTTTCTACGTGCATTAGTTTGTTTGTAGAAAAATTACTTTTTGCACGAGTTTCTGCTGAAGTAATGGAAGTGGCCGTAAGTGCAACTTTTGCTTGCCAAGTTCTTCAAGGGCCCTGCGTGGCTTTGGCTATGATGGCCCAAGTATATGTAGGAAGGTGGTGCGGTGCTCTCGAATATAGGGCAATTGGGCCAGGTGTGTGGCAGTTTATTTGGTTTTCTTGTCTCTCTGTTGTTGTTGTTGTGCCTTTGAGTGTTCTTTACGGGAAGTTCTATTTTCATGGTACCCACATTGAAGACATGGGGCTATCTTACTATTATTATTTGATTGGCGTGGGCTTTCTTTTTCCCTTGGGAGCTTGTCTTTCCTGTTTTTTTCTTGGACAGAAAAAAGTACGCTTAGTTCTATTTGTAACGATAGGATCGCAACTAATTAAATTGTTAAGTGCTTACTTTTTCATATTGGGTGTGGAAGGTGTGTTTTCTGGTTTGGGGCTTATAGGGGGTATTATAAGCACGTTAATTGCTCAGGGGGGATTTTGTTTAGTCTTATTTTTTGTCTTTATAAATTTAAAGAATACAGCTCTTTTTAACTCTCGTGCATGGCATTTTCAATCTAAGTTGTTTTGGGAATGTATTCATCCCGGGTTACTTCGTGCCTTGAATCGTATTTTGACGTTTACAAGCGGTGCAACAGTTGCTCAATTAATGACAGTTAAAGGTGGAGATTATTTATTAATTTTTTCTATTGGTGGTACGCTATTTATTTTCCTCCCTTTTTTGGGAGAGGCTATTTGTCAAGCCCAAACAACTCTAGTTTCACAAATTATTGGAGCAAAAGCCTACTTATTATTGCGTAATGCTTTTAAATCAGGGTTATTCTTAACAGCAGTTATTGTAGCTATTGTTGGCATCCCTCTTGTATGGTTCTATGCGGATGCATTTTATTTTTTATTTCCGGGAATTGAACTTGATGAGACTGCAATACAAAAGATTTTTTTAGGGATTTGGCTCTCTTTTGCTTTCTTTGCCTTTGGTTTTGTTCCTCTTGGTTATGTTTTAGCATTTAAGGATACAAGGTTTTTATTTTTTATGGGAGGTATTAACTGGATCAATGGTTTTCTTCTTGTATATGTTGCCATTGAAAAGGTTCATATTGAAGCCGATCAGTTTTGGCTTGTTTTGAGTTTCATGCATTTTAGTACATTTATTCTATACTTATGGCGTATGAGATGGTTGCAGTCTAGGGAGCTTGCAGCATTTTCTCAAGCAAATAGTTTATAGCTCAAAACCGTGATATACGAAGCAGAGACCTAAGAGCAGCCATACAGTAAAGGCAATCCAGTAACCATATCGGATAAAGCCTGTAGCAAATTTTTGTACCTGAGCAGTAAATGCAAAGCGAATGATACCTCTAAATGTTAATAGGTAGCCAATGAGTGTGATAAGTCCTCTCCAGTTGGCCTCCCAAATAGGGTGCCCGATGACAATAGCAAGGCCCATCAAGAGGTCGAATAGGCTGCTGTAGAATAAAAGAGCTTTGGAAGCAATGAGCTCTTTTATAATTCCTTCAAGTTCCTTTTTGCGAGTAGCCCAAATGGTAGCTGCGATTAACATATAGACTCCAAAAAGCTTAGCTAAAAAAAGTGATAAAGTCATGATCGAGTTCTCCTCTTTTAATATTGTTCAAGTTCAAATATTGGGAGTAGTTTGTCAAGTTTTTTATTTGTATAGCAAAAACTTGTAGCTTGCTTAGGACTGATTTGTTATGCTGGACCGCGTTAAATAGATATCTTCAAGAAATGATGCAAAAAGGTAATCATGCTTAATTATTGCGAATCTGTGTTTTGCACAAAGCGACGCAAGACAAGAGAAGTTATGGTTGGAAATGTGGGTGTTGGAGGAACAAATCCTGTTCGCATTCAATCGATGACCACTTCTAATACGCGAGAAGTTGGAGCAACAGTTGATCAAATCATGCGCCTTGCAGATGCAGGTTGTGAAATTGCAAGAGTTACAGTTCAGGGCATGAAAGAAGCCGATGCTTGTGAAGAGATAAAAAATTCTTTACTTCAGCGCGGTTATACAATACCTATTGTTGCAGATATTCATTTCTTTCCACCAGCTGCTATGAGGGTAATTGACTTTGTAGATAAGGTGCGTATCAATCCTGGAAATTACATTGACAAGAGAGCCTCTTTTAAAGTGATTGAGTATGATGATGAATCATATGTGAGGGAATTGGAAAAAATTGAAGAAAAATTTACACCTCTTGTTGAAAAGTGTAAGCGGTTGAAAAGGTCGATGCGTATTGGAACAAATCATGGATCTCTTTCAGATCGTATCATGAATCGTTATGGTGATACGCCTCGTGGCATGTTGGAGTCTGCATTAGAGTTTGCAAGAGTGTGTCGCAAAGTGGACTTTCATGATTTTATGTTTTCTATGAAGTCCTCAAATCCTCAAGTAATGATTCAAGCTTATCGCTTGCTGGTTGCTGAAATGATGCGTTTGGGCTGGGATTACCCTCTGCATTTGGGTGTTACAGAGGCAGGAGAGGGAGAAGATGGTCGTATTAAATCGGCCATGGGAATAGGCTCTCTTCTTTTAGATGGCATTGGAGATACGATTCGTGTTTCTTTAACAGAAGATGCTTGGAATGAAATAGATCCTTGTAAGAGGCTTGTTGCTTTTGCAAAATCGTATGAAGGACAAGGGGTTGCTCCTTTTAAAGAATCTTATCGAGACATTGAAGCAATCAAGAAGCGTACTGCCAGTTTACCAAAAAATATCTCTTTGCATAGAGATGGTACAGTAATGGTAGGCATCTCTTCAAAAGATGTTCAAGAAGCAGACTTTTATAAGAAGTTAGGGTGTGATGTTCAGCTAGGAAGGCCTAAGCTCAAAGCGACAAGTGCTGATTGCATTGTTGTAAAAGAAGATGTAAGCACCTCTATTATAAAAAGCTTAAGAGATTGTGGAGTGAGCGCTTTTTCAACGAATGCTTTAGAAGGGACAATACCTCTACATACTTTAAAAGAGGCTCAAGAGAAGTATTTGGATAGGGCAAATAAAGAGCGTTTTGCTATTATTGCATCAGAAAAGGAGCCCCTAGTTGTAGTTATTCAAGATGAATCTCTAGATGAATGGGAAGCACTTTGCAAGATTAAGCCTAGCTTAATTATATTGTCACCTGCTTCTAGTCGTTTGCATTATAGTCGCCACTTTTTTGATTGGCTGCAAAGTAAGAAATTGGATGTTCCTGTGATTTTAGGTTTTAATTATTTGTGTTCTAAAGAAGAAATCATTATTCAGTCTGCAGCTGAGTGTGGAGCTATTTTTTGTGATGGACTTGGAGATGGACTTTGGATTGATGCGCGTTTTGATGTTGACTTTCTTAGGAATTTAAGCTTTAACATTCTGCAAGCTGCAAGAATGAGAACTTCTAAAACGGATTTCATCTCTTGTCCAAGTTGTGGACGCACGCTGTTTGATTTACAAGATGTCTCCAAGCGTATACGTGAGCGTACAGCCCACCTTCCTGGTGTTAAAATTGCTATTATGGGTTGTATTGTAAATGGTCCTGGAGAGATGGCTGATGCAGATTTTGGCTATGTTGGATCAAAACCTGGAATGATAGACCTTTATGTAGGTAAGAAATGTGTAGAAAAAGATATCAGTTTTGCAGACGCTGATGATCGTTTAATTGAGCTTATTAAAAAACATAATCGATGGGTGGAACCTGAATGAAGAATAATAAAAGAAGTTTTTGGTTATTTTTAGGGGCGCTTTTTATAATCTTTGCAAGCGTATATGGATCTGAGAATGATGCAAATATGTGTAAAAACCAAGAAAGCAGTAGCTTTATTGATTTTGTTCATTTAAGAGTTCAGGATGCAATTGAGCATTCTCAAGATATACCAGGTCTTAAGAGGGAAGAGTTAATAGCCTTGAGACAAGATATTGTTGACTCATGGGATAGTCTTGTAAGAGATGGAGTAATTGAGGTAAGTGGAACAGATAGGGAAGTACGCCCCATTTTTGTTGCCATTCAAGGTGCTGTAGAGCATGTGCTTTCTTCAAGTTTACAAAAGGAAGTAAAAGTGCTTAAAGGTATTATTCATACACCGATGCCTGCAACTCCACTTTGTACAAAAGGAGAGGTCTCTAAAGAGCTTGTTGATCCATCGCTTGAGATAGAACCTGCATCTCTTTATACTGTAAAGGCTCGTACAACGATTATAAGAGATTATTTAACAAAAGGTGGAATGCTTTACAACGTATATCCAAAAAATGGGTTTAAAGCACGCACACAAGAACAGCAGCAAATTTATGTAGAAGAGCTTTCCAATTATTCTAAGACTCTTTGTGATGTTCCTATAGCTTGTGAGAGTATACCTGAAGAATTGGTAGGGGCTACTTATTTATTTCAAGATGAACATGGCGATGTATTTGTTTTTGCAATTAAAATGACACAAGCAAAGAATCCAAAAATGAATGGAAATTTTGGAATCTGGTTTGGCTCTATTTGCAATACAGATATCCAAAAGCGTGTACAAGATGTTATTGGTTTTCTAGAAAATAGTGCAGCTAAAATAGATATTTAAATTCATGTTTGCACTAGCACTTAAAATACTTATTGGAAATAGAGCCTCTTGCATAGGAATGATTTTTGGGGTCTTTCTTGCAACACTGCTCATTTCTCAGCAGTCCGCTATATTTTTAGGGCTTGCATCTCGCTCTTACCGCATTGTCACAGATATCCCAGAGCCAAATTTGTGGGTTATGGATAAAGCTACAGAAAGCGATGACAAGGTGCGAAAAATGCCGCTGAGTTACCTGGACATTATCCGCAGTGTTACTGGTATTAAGTGGGCAGTTCCCATTGGCCATGTCATGGTGCAGCTTGTTACGCAATCGGGTTTATTTCAGATTTGTGAGCTTTATGGTGTGGATGATGCTACATTGATCGGCGCTCCCATGCAAATGATTGAGGGGCAAGTGAAGGATTTGCGTCGCGAAGGAGGAGTCATTGTGGATGTGTATTCTGCGAACACATCTTTTGCAAGAAAGCTTCCTGACGGCACAAAGATTCCTCTTAGAATAGGGGATGAGTTTGAAATGAATGGTAAAAGAGCAGTTGTTGTTGGTATTTGTAAAGTGACGCAAGGCTTTTTTCCACAACCCATTATCTTCACAGCTTATAGCCAATTTCTTCGCTTTGATCCTTCCATGGCAAATCGTTTAGATTTTATTGCTGCAAAAACGGATCCAAATGAAAATATTGAGGATATTCAAAAAAGAATCAATGCTATAGATGGTTTTGCAGCCTTTACAAAGGATCAATTTGAATGGAGAATCATTGAAGACTTTTTAAAGACAGGCGTATTGATTAACTTTGCACTTTCGGTAGCTCTTGGTATCATTATTGGATTTTCTATTGTAGGCCAGACTTTTTATCTGATGACCCTGCAAAACTTGCCCTACTATGCTTTGGTAAAGTCTCTTGGAGGTACCTTGAAGATGATTTTTCAGATGATTGCAGTTCAGGTGTTTACAGTGGGTGTTATCGGGTTTTGCTTGGGTATTGGCACAACTGTTCTCTGGGGCATGGCGATTAAAGATACAACGCTTGCATTTCTCTTTAACTGGCAGTTATTACTTTTTACATGGATGATTATTGTAACCGTTTGCGCTTTTGCTGCAATACTTAGTATGCGTAAAGTGTATAAGACAGATCCTAAAACATTGACTGGGAACTGATATGAAAAAAGAGGCAATTGTTTGTAAAAGCATAAAAAAGGCTTATGGAGAGGGTGAAAATCGTATTGAGGCTCTTAGGGGGATTGATATGGCTATCGACGAAGAGCGTCTTGCTCTATTAGTTGGGCCTTCAGGATCTGGTAAGACAACACTTTTGTCTGTAATTACAACGATTTTAACACCCGATGAGGGTTCTCTCTTTTTATTTGGACAAGAGCCTTTGAAAATGCACTCTGATGAAAAAGCATTTTTTTGTCAAAAAACACTTGGTATTGTCTTCCAGTCACTTTTTTTAGTTCCAACACTTACAGTTCTTGAAAATGTTACGCTGCCTTTATTAATTGCTGGATGTAAACAGCAAGAAGCCATTGAAAGGGCTATGTCTATCCTCAAGAAAATGCATTTAGATGGGCGTGCAAATACTCTTGCAACTCTTTTGTCAAAAGGGCAACAACAGAGAGTTGCCATTGCAAGAGCTCTTGTCAATGATGCTAAGATCATCATTTGTGATGAGCCAACAAGTGCTTTAGATCATGTTGCTGGAAATGAGGTAATGGCATTATTGAAAAATTTGGTAGAAGAAGCTGCAAAAACGGTGCTAGTGGTTACGCATGACCATCGTATTTTTTCATTTGCGGATCAAATTATTAAAATGGATGATGGTCAGATTATTTATGAATAGAAATTATTTTTTTGTTATTGTCGCTGCAAGTATACTCTCCCTATGTATTGTAGTTTTTTCTATGTGGCAAAAACCACAAGCACTTGCGGTGCAAAGTGATATAAGTCCTCCCACACATTCTCCCTTCGCTTCGAGTATTTCAGCAATTGGTGTCATAGAGGCAAAGAGTGGAAATATTTTGATAGGCTCTGATATTAATCGTGTAGTGAATAAGGTCTTTGTACAGGTCGGAGTGAATGTAAAAAAGGGAGAAGCTCTTTTAGAGTTTGAAAATACTGATTTAAAAACAAACTTAATGGTTGCAAAGTTTGCCTATGATAATGCACAGGCTCAATTGCAGAAGTTAAAGGCCATGCCCAGAGCAGAAGATCTTGTTATTGCAGATGCGTCTTATAAAAGAGTACAAGTGGAGCTAGATCTTGCAAAAGAGGAATATGAAAGAGTTGTTGGTTTAGAAAAAACGCAAGCAATAAGTAAAGAGCAGATTAGTAAGCGCTATTTTAATTATTTATTAGCAGAAGCTGCGTGCCAAGGAGCCCATGCTGAATTAGAAAAGGTTAAATTGGGTACATGGCAAAAGGATCTTGATATTGCAGGTATTGAAGTAGAACAGGCAAAAGCACGTGTGGCAAGTGCTGAGGCAGAAATTGCAAGAACAATACTTTATTCTCCTATGAATGGAACTGTGTTGCAAATTAATGTACATACAGGGGAATTGCCCCCTTTAGATAGTTCAAGAAACCCTATCATGGTTATTGGTGACATGAGCGATTTACACTTGAGGGTAAATATCAACCAATATGAAGTTGCAAATTTTGATCCCAATGCACCAGCTGTAGCTTTTGTTCAGGGTAATTCAAAAGAGGAAATACCTCTTGATTTTGTGAAGATTGAGCCTTTTCTTGTAAATAAACAAAATCTTTCTAATGATATTATGGACAAGGTTGATACGCGTGTATTGCCTGTTATTTATCGACTAAAGACAGATAATCAATTTTTATATGTAGGACAGCAGCTAGATGTGTTTATTAAAAAACATGAATTACAGAAGGCAGAAAATGCATAAAGGTTGTTTCCTTCTTTTTACTAGCGTAACATTGCTTATGGGCCTTCCAAATTATATTCAGGGTGCATCTGATATAAAAGTATCTTTGCCTTATTCGGAGTGTTACCAGATATGGGATGTTTTGGGAGATCCTTTGTTAAGTTCCTTGATAAGACAAGCGTATCAGTCTAACCTCGATTTAAAAATTGCTCGTCTACGGATTACTCAAAGTCGAGAACAACTTTTTGGTGCAAGGATTATAGAAGATTCAGAAGATGATTTTCAAGAGACTTGGAATACTGTTTCAACGGATGTTGCAAAAACTTATGTTGAGTTTAAAATTTTACAACAGCGCTTAGTTGTTATTCAGAAGAGTATAGATGCAAAAAGAACGGTGCTTAATCTTGCACAAGACCTCTTGAATAGGGGCTTAAACGATGAGAGTGTTTTGAATGATGCTAAAGAAGATTACCATAATTCTTTAGCTCAAAAGACACAATTGCAATCCTCACTAGATAAAGCACTTTATCACATGGCTGAATTATTAGATGAGAGTCCTTCTAAGATATTTGTAAGCTTAAAAGAGGTAAATGCTTTTGCAAGCCTTCCTATTGGCTGTAGGCCACGAATAACAGAAGAGCTATTGAAGGAGCGCCCAGATGTTCGAAAGGCAGAAAGAAATTTTGCGAATGCATGTAAGCAAGTAGAGCGTTCTCTTGCGTTTCTTGAATTTAGACAAACGTTTCAAAAGGCATTAGAAGAGGCTGAAAGTGCTTCACTTGCCCTGCAAGAGGAAATACAAAGAAATTGTCTTTTGAAAACAATACAAAAAGACGCATATGATTCCTTTCAAGAGAGTGAATTACTTTTTCAAAGAGGATTAAAAGATCATTTTGATCTTACTGTCAGCATGCTTTCTTTATTAAAAGCTGAAGATGAACGTCTTCAAGGCGATGCGGAGCTTCTCTATCACTACATAGCCCTACAAAAAGCCTTATAAAAAATAAAATTACCACGTCTTTTTATTTCTCATATTGCATTCAGATTGAATGGGGAGAAGAATATGATTTTCCTTCTACTAGAGATGATAGAGGCAAAGGGCACTGGGACTATGGTGAACATATACATATAGGACCAGGACATATCCCAGTAATGAGTTAAAAGTGAGTAATTATGCATGCACTTATTTTGGTTAAAAAACCTAACCCAGCCAATTTTTTTTGGTCGAATTTAATAAAAAGAAATAATTTTATTAATATGCCTGTCGAAGAAGTAATAGATAAATATAATGGATTTGAAGGCGAGTTAGTTGCTTTTTATTTAATTCCAAGGAATTTGATGGATGCACAATTTATTATTAATGAATGTATAGAATTAAAGAATTTGGATGATTGTTCAATGTTACATATCATTTCTGAAGAAGATCAAATGCCAATTTCATTACAAAATCAAGCATTGAAAGTGGGATACGATGTTGGAATATGCGATCCTGATGGTATTTATTCCTCTATTCATAATGAAATATTATTTGGGATTCTGCCAGAATTGATTGTCTATAAAGATTCTCTTAATGCGCATCTACTTTTTTCAGACAAAACCATGGCAGAAAAATATGTTAATTTACACGATGAATTATCAGCTCAAGGAAAAGACGTAGAAGATTATATGCCCATGACTATTTACGAAATTTGGAAGCACTTAGAATAATCTATTTGGATCACGGGTCATTGTGCCACTTAAAGGAATAGAGGAATCACATCCGCCTAAGTGTTAGCAGTAAACTATTGTTCTTAAGATTGTATTTGGATGATTTAAAGAAATCATGCCCATGTGAATTATGTTATAGCCATGAGTTGAATCTGCGGATGAACCAAAGCTTGACGACTTGCGTGAGTGTGCAGTAGGCCAGAAGAATGGGTACGAGAAAGAGGAAATAGATTCCTGGTAGTGATGTCATGCCAAGATCTGCTCCAATATGGGTATAGGGTATGATGATGCCAAGAATCATAATGAAAAGCGTGGTTATAAAAAGTGGAAAAGAGGGAAAGCTTTGAATGAAGGGGATTTTTTGCGTTCTAATCATATGTACGATGAGAACTTGAGAGAGTAATCCCTCTATAAACCAGCCTGACTGAAAGAAAGATTGTTTAGCAATAGTGTTGGCATCAAAGAAAAACCACAAAAAGCCAAATGTAATATAGTCGAAGAGAGAGCTGATAGGCCCTATGAACAACATGAATCTTGAGATGCCTCCTGGCTTCCATTGGTGGGGAGTTTCTAAAAATTCTTTATCTACAGTATCAAAGGGTATAGCCAGTTGAGAGACGTCATAGAGTAGGTTTTGTAAGAGAATTTGGATGGGAAGCATAGGAAGAAAGGGAAGAAAAATACTGGCTCCTAGTATGCTAAAAACATTGCCGAAATTAGAGCTTATAGCCATTTTGATGTATTTGATGATATTGCCAAAAGTTTTTCGTCCCTCTATGACACCATCTGCTAAAAAGAGAAGGCTTTTTTCTAGCATAATAATGTCTGAAGACTCTTTGGCTATATCTACAGCTGTATCTACAGATATGCCAAGGTCAGCTTCTCTAAGTGCTGGAGCGTCATTTATTCCATCTCCAAGATAGCCTACAGTGTGTCCGTTGGCTTTTAAGCAAGAGATGATAAGAGCTTTTTGCATAGGCTCTAGTTTTGCAAAAATTGTCGTCTTTTCTACAATCTCATTGAGAGCATGAGGCTCTATTGCTTGTAGTTCTGGACCTGTAAGGACTCCATGAACTTCTAGGCCTACCCATTTACAAATTCTTTTAGTGATGACTTCATTGTCTCCTGTTAATACTTTAATATTAACGCCATAATTCTTTAATAGTTTGATAGCTTGTGCTGCAGATGTCTTTGGAGGGTCTAAAAAGGCAAGTAAGCCAACAAGCGTCATGGAATGTTCATCTTCCATGTGGTAAGTTGTTTGAGATTCAGAAGAGACCATTTTGCTTGCTACTGCTAAAACCCTTAGACCTTGCTTATTTAGATGGTCGTGGAAATGGTTGATTTTTTTTAGGAGAGTTTCATTTAAGGGCTCTGGTTCACTTCCAAACTTTGCGTGCGTACAGATAGAGAGTATCGTGCTAAGAGATCCCTTACAGATAAGCTCATGTTGGTTTTTACTTTTACTGACTACAACAGACATTCGTTTTCTTGAAAAATCAAAGGGAATTTCATCAATTTTATGATAGAGAGTGTCTGGCTGTAGCGTATCTTGTAGCTCAGTATGTTCTAAAACCGCTACATCAAGTAGGTTCTTGAGTCCTGTTTGGTAATAACTATTTAGATAGCCAAGTTCTAGTACATATTCATCTTCTTTACCATTTAGATCGAAATGGTGTTCTAAGATGATCCTGTCTTGTGTTAGGGTTCCTGTTTTATCTGTGCACAATAAGTCCATGGCCCCAAAATTTTGAATACTCCCAAGTTGTTTGACAACGACCTTGCTCTTTGACATAGCAAGAGCTCCTTTTGCAAGGTTTGTTGTGATAATCATGGGTAACATTTCAGGTGTTAGGCCAACGGCAATGGAAAGCGCAAACAATAAGGATTGAAACCAGTCATCTTTGCTAAGGCCATTGATTAAAAAGACTATTGGAACCATGCATAGCATAATGCGAATAAGCAGCCAACTTACCTTGTTGATACCAATGTCAAAGCTTGTTAGAGGACGTTTTGCAACAATTGTTTTTGCGATGGATCCAAAGTAAGTATTGCTGCCTGTTGTAATTACAATAGCCTTTCCAATCCCACTTACAACACTTGTTCCCATTAAACATATGTTTGGCATTTCTAGAGGGTTTGTAATTGCCATTTTGCTGTTTTCAGGATGCTCATACTTTTCAAGAGGCATGGATTCGCCAGTTAATGAGGACTGGCTTACAAATAGGTCATGCGAAGAAATAAGGCGTACATCGGCAGGGAGCATATCGCCTGCTGAAAGAGAGATGATATCTCCTGGAACTAGATATTTAAAGGAAAGCTCACATTTTGTAGAGCTCTTAATATCATCAGATTTTCGTCTGATAACGGATGCTTTTGTGCTTACAAGGGATTTTAATTTTTCAGCAGCTAGGCTAGAGCGATATTCTTGAAAAAAGCGCATGATTACACTGAGTATAACCATAGTTAAAATGATAAAGACAGCTTCAATATCGTTTATAAAATAAGAAATAATGCTAAGGCCGATAAGTAGTAAAACAAAGGGATTAGAAAAATTCCTAAATAAAGTGCTGTACCAAGTAACGGGTTTATCGGTTGCAATGGTGTTATAGCCAAATTTTTCAAGGAATTGAGCTGCTGTTGTTTCTGTAAGTCCTTCTGTATTAGATTTTAACTTGTCTATTAATGTGTCGATAGGTGTTTTTGCAAAGTAGACAAGACCCTCGAGAATTTCTTGAGAGGCAATAAAACGCTTAGAGCCTGTTTTAGTGCGCCAAGATAAAAGGTAATGAAAAAGCCAGTTACCATTATGTAGCATATTCCCCCATTGCAAGTTAAATCCTGATAATATAAAAATAATTATTTATTTAGTGAGAGCTTTTTATGCCGATACGGATAAAATTATTTATTTACATAGGTTCTTTGTTTTTACTGGTTGCTCTTGCATCTTATTTTTTGCCAAAGGTATTTGTTCAAGGAGATGTTAGGCGTGTGCACTCTCTTTTTAGTGATGAGATTGCAATTCAAAATAAAAATGGCCGTGAAATGTGGCAGAGGTTATTTAATGAACGCTTAAACCAGAGTATTATTGCTATTAACACAACTCTTGCACATGTATCTACAGAGAATGAGTCTCGAAAAGCATTGACTCTTGCGTTTGAAAAAGATGCAAAAGCATTTTGGATGCTTGTAAAGAACTTAATTAACGACAATCCAGGTGTTGATTTTTTGCAGGTTTCGAAAAATAATGTAAAGAGTTTGTCGGTTGTTCTTAGTAATGCAAAATTTTATTCTGTACAAGCAGAGTTGTTTTCAAACAATATAGGGCTCATGTTACTTACTGCAGAAACAGATCAAAAAAACGTTTTAGGACCATTTATTGGCATACGCTTTCCAATGACATCGGAGCTTGCGAATGTACCACCCCTGATAAATTCTTCAGGAAAGGGGCTAGATGTGCAGCAATTGCGCAATGCTGCTTACTATTTATACCCTATGGATGTTTTGAATCTTCCAAAAGATGTTGCTCTGCAAGTATCTAGTGCCATTTCTCTTGTACGCAAGGGTATTATGATTGCCAAAGTAGGTGAGCGTGAGTTATTAAAAACAATCGAAAAGCATGCTTTGCAATTAGAGAGTCAGTTGATTGGAGCGAAGATCGCATCTCCTGATGAATTTCAGGTGTGGCAAGAACATCACAAGAGTATTGTAGAAGCCCAAGTGTTAGCTGGGCCATCCGCAGAGGAAGAAACTCCTGTTATTTTGAAGCCACCCAAGGTAGTGGAGAGCTCAAAGCGTACAAATATTGTAAGAGAATATGTCACTGTTTACTTGGATGCAATCAAGGGATCTCCCTTTGACAAGGGGACGCCAATAGGGGGTGCAACACTTTATGGTACGACTAATACGAAATCTAAGAGAGACTTTTCTGGAGGAGCGTTATTAAATCATGACATTTTCTTTCAAGATCCACTTTTTAACCCAGAATCCTATTTTCAAGATCACCTACCACTACCTGAACATACTTTTTTAGCGACAGGCATCGGTTTAATTGACTCACCTCTTTTATCAAAATATTTGATAGCAAATGTTGTGCCTATTTCTAATGCAAGTTTTAATGGTAAAAAAGTGGAGCTTGAAAAAGATCCTGTATTTTTAACCGTGGGACAGAGCCTCTTTGGTGACATTAGAAGCACACTTCTTGTGCCAGATTCACAAATAGTATTTTTAAACGAAGATGGAACGTTTTTACATGCAATCAACGACTCAAAAGATGAAATACCTAGTTCTTTTTTTCACGGTTTTTCATTTCCAAGCATTGTAAATACGACGTTGGGCCAGATGAATATTGGTGATATTCCCTACAGTTATTTTCAATTAGAACCCTCTGTTTCTATGCCAATAAAGGCTTTTGTTTTAATACCAAGTGCATCAGAGCCTATGTTTCGCCTGCAAGAAGTTGTCAATAGCAATATGATAAGTATCTATCAAGCACTATCATCGCAACTATTTGCAACTTCTTTAATTTTACTAGGCGTTGCTCTTTTTTTACTTGGTTACTTGTCAAAGCGCATTACAAAGCCCATTACAATTTTAGCGCGTGCTACAGAAAAAGTTGTGAAGGGTAACTACTCAAGTATTCAACTTCCTAAAGTGGAAGATGCACACGATGAAATTTCTGTTCTTACAAATAGCTTTGCAAACATGGTTCAAGGACTTCAAGATAAAGAAAAAATTAGAGACTTGCTTGACAAAGTTGTTTCAAAAGAGATTGCAGCAGAGATTTTGAAGGGAAAAGTGCAGCTTGGTGGAGAGAGCCGTATTGTTAGCGTCCTATTCGTAGACATTCGAGGATTTACTAGGCTAACAGAACAAGTAGATCCACAAATTGTAATTTCTCAACTGAATAAATATATGACAGAGATGAGTAATATTATTGAGCATGAGGGCGGTGTTATCGATAAATATATTGGAGATGAGATCATGGCTCTTTATGGTGCTCCTGTTGCAATGGAAGATTCTGCTAAAAGGGCTTTGACAACTGCTTTAAAAATGCTTGAGTCACTCAACTACTGGAATGCAAAGCGTATAAAAGAAGGACTTGTTCCTATACAAGTAGGTATTGGAATCCATACAGGCAAAGTGGTTGCAGGAAACATGGGGGCAGATAAGCGTCTAAATTATACGGTGCTTGGAGCTAATGTCAACTTTGCTGCAAGGCTTTGTTCTGTTGCGGGTCCTATGGAAATTCGTGTAAGTGAGGCCACGCTTACAGAAAGCGGCATGAAAGATCATTTGAAAGTAAAGCCTCTTCCTCCAGAAATTTTTAAAGGCTTTTCTACAGAGCAAATATCTTATTCAATTATGGGCTATAAATCTATTTGTTAAACAAAAGATGGCTATGATAAAATTGCGGGTCTTATGAAAATCCCGTCATGTAAAAAGATTGCTGTAGCAAGACGCAATAGGCTCGGAGACCTTGTGTGTGCATTACCTTTGATTGAGCATTGTAAGGTGCTTTTTCCAGAGGCGGAAATCTCTCTCTTTTTAAGTCCACTTGCAGCTATGCTTGCTCCTTACTTGCAAGGAATAGATAAGGTTGTCACGTTTCCTGCAAAGGGCAATCGCTATTTTCACATGTTTAAAACGGGTTTTTTGCATAGTAAAGATAATTATGATCTTGCAATTTCTGCAAAGCCATCTCCTATGCGGCTTGTCAACGTATTTTTGTGGGCTTTAAGAGCCAGATGTAGGCTTGCTGTTGTTAAGAAAAAAACGTTTTTAATTAATGGTGGTATAGAGGAAAAAACTTTAAGAGGAAAGCATCAAGCGCTAAGAGTGTTACAAATTTTGGCGCCTGATCTGCAAGAGATCCCTGAGGAATATTATCCAAGGTTTAATCTGCAAGGTCACTCTGAAGCAATTGAAAAGGCGCTTTGTAAATTAAAGGGGTTTGGCCCTATTATTCTTGTCTCCATGACTAACAATCGAACGTCTAGTCAGATTAGTGTAAAAAAATATATAACTATTTTAAACGATCTATATAAGAAGCATACCTTTTCGGTTGCAATTTCTTGTGTATCAAAAGATCTTCTTGCTGCAAGTGAATTGCAAAAAGCGCTCTCTTGTACATCTAGTGTGGTAGAAACGGGTCAATTTAATGATTTTATGCACCTTGTTAATGGTGTAGATATGCTTTTTATTGGAGATGGTGGTGTTATGCATATAGCAGCAGCTTTTGATAAGCCACAACTTGTTCTTTTTGGTCATGTAAAAATAGAAGAGTGGAGGCCACTTTCTAAGAAAGCAGTTTCTCTTGGTGCCTTTACAGATGTAAATGAGATTTGTAATCAAGAGATTTTACGGGCACTTGAGGGGGTTTTTCGTGTTTTATAAAAAATGCATTTTGAGTTTACTTTTAGCACTACTGCTTTGTATAGAAATTACAGCCTCTAGAATTACAGAGTTACTTCCTGATATGCAAGACCCACTGGCAGTAGAACCAGCACTTCCTGCTGATTTTGTAATGAATTGTATGGATAAGGGTTCTGGGTTATTTCAAGGTATTTTATGGGCAAGAAAGAATGATGTAGGGGATATTTTGAAGTCTTCTGATAAAGTATCACATGTTTTTATCGTTGTTTCTTACAGCAGGAATATATTTCAAATAGGGCCTTTTGCATTTTCAGGGGAAAAGGAATTTGAGATAGAGCTTTTTAAAGCTGGCTTTAAAGACGTTGTAATTAAGAAATTATCTTGGGGAAGCTATCCTGTATTAGCTATGGAGGCAGTAAATGCAAAAACTGGAAGAAAGAGTTATTCAGCATGGGTAGGGCTTAATTCAAAAAGTGTTTCAGGTGATGGCCTAGGATCTGTTCTTGTCTTTAATTTCTTTTATCCGGATGAAGAGAATGAGCCCACAGGCGTAGCACTTGCAGTTTGGGAGCATTTTTTGCAAGAGACAAAGCAACTTCCAGAAACACCTTTTTTGCAGATGCATGGAGTATACATGCATGATGATTATACCCTCTATGATAAGGGAGGAATTAAAATAAAAATTATAGCCGAAAGGCTTAAATCATCCGGGGAGCTTAGAGTCATTGCAGAGCCATTGAATCAAAATAGTGAATTTGAAGTGATTCAGGTTAGCGAAATAGATGGGAATAATGTACGGGTATCTGGCGAGGCGATCTATTCTTATGGAAGCGATACAGATGTTGTTGATCTTACGCTGGATGTCGTTGTTAAGGATGTATACACAAACAAATTTAAGAATTGATCGTGTGTAGATGCGTTTTCAAACTAAGCCTTGCTTTTATCAGGGCGGGAGCATCTTTTGCTTTTTTGAATTGAAATTGTAAGTTTTTACAAATTTTGAGCATTTGATGGTTATTTTCTGATATGCTAGCTTGAATGTAGTCTATTTTTTCTTGTTTGGCCACATTAATTAAAAAGTAAAGTAATTGCGTTCCAAGGCCTTTATTTTGAAGGCGATCTACAATTGTAATGGTAAATTTTGCATCATTGCTACCCATAATTTTTGAAAGACGGGCAATGCCAATAAGTTCTGAGTGTTCCTCTTTTTTGATCTCTGCAATGATAGCGATATTTCTGTCATAGTCGCCACAGCAGATACGTATGAGTCTTTGGTGAGTTGTTCGAACATCTAGCGAAAGTAGTTCTTGATAGCGGTTTTTTACGGTCTCTTCAGATAATTCATGGTGAAATTTGACGAGTAATGGCTCATCCTCAGGCTTAACAGGCCGCAAGTGTACTTTTAAATTGTCTTTTAGAGAGATAGAGGAGATATACTGTGATGGATAGGGTCTTATAGATGATTTTGGCAGAAGAGATTCTTTTAAGCTTGCATCATGCAACACGATTCTTGCATCTAAGGCGATCATCTCCTCTGACGAGACAAGAAGGGGGTTAATATCGCACTCTTTAATCCATGGATGCTCTACAATGAGGCTAGAAAATCTGGAAATTAAAGATTCAAGAGCCAAAAAGTCAATGGGTTTTTTCCCGCGAACACCTTTGAGGGCATGATAGATTTTTGTCTTTTTCATGAGCTCACGGGCAAGGGTCGTGTTTAGTGGAGGAAGTGCGAGTGCTTTGTCTTGAAAGACTTCCACAAGGCCACCTCCAAGTCCAAAAAGAATTACAGGACCAAATTGCTCATCTAGAGAGCTGCCAAGAATAATATCATAACCATCTAACGAGATCATTCTTTGCACAGTTACTCCAGAGAAGTGCTCAGGGCCACACAAAGTTGTTACAGAATGTTGAATCTCTTCAAAAGCCTTGATAACATCTTTTTGGTTCAACAAGTTGAGTTTTACACCGCCTACATCGCTTTTGTGTGTGATTGTCTCAGAGAGAAGTTTAAGAACAATAGGGTATTCAAGGGTATTTGCAGCACTAATGGCTTCGTCGATATTTCTTGCTATAAGTGTTTCAACAGTGGGTATTTGATAGGCTTGTAAAACCTTTTTAGATTCATATTCTGATAAGAGCGTTCTATTTTCATCTCTTGCTACTTTTAAGAGGCTTTCTACGACATCATGTCTTACTGTACTATGGATATCATGACCCGTTGTATAAAGAGAGGGGGTTTCATAGGAATTTTGTAGGTCACTGCTATGTCGCCACATTTTTGCAAAAACTTTGCTTGCATTGTCTGGAAAAGAAAATGTGGGTATGCCTGCGTGATTTAAGATATCAACCCCTTTTTCTACACTTTCACCACCCATCCAGCTTGCAAGAAGGGGTTTATTAGATAAATGAGCGCATTTAACTAATTCGTTGGCACATTCTTCTGGCTTTGTCATATCTTGTGGAGAGAGAATTACCAAAAGGCCATCACAATCGGGATCTGTTGCAATGACCTCTACACTTTTTCTATAGGTTTGAGGGCTTGCATCTCCTAAGATATCGACAGGGTTACTATGGCTCCAAGCCTCTGGAAGAAATGTATTTAACTTTTCGATAATAGAATCATTGAGGGTTGTAAGGTGTGCGCCATGAATGATCGTTGCATCCGTTGCAAGGACTGCAGGGCCTCCTGCATTGGTGATGATACTTAATTTAGGTCCCTTTGGTCTTGGTTGATTTGCAAGTACAAGAGCCATATCGAAGAGCTCTTCTATTGTATCCACTCTCAGTACGCCAGCTCTTTGAAGAGCGCAGTCGAAAACCTCGTCGCTACCGGCAAGTGAGCCTGTATGAGAAGCTGCAGCTTTTGCTGCAGCTTGCGTGCGTCCTGCTTTGATTACGATGATGGGCTTGGTAAGAGCTACTTCTTTTGCGGCGGATAGGAAGGATCTTGGGTTTCCTATGCTTTCCATATAAATTAAAATACTATCTGTTTCTTTATCATTTCCAAGATAGTCAATCAAGTCTCCCCAGCTGATATCAGCCATAGAACCGATGGACACAAAGGCGCTAAATCCAATGGCTTTTTTTAAGCTCCAGTCAAGCACAGCTGTACACATGGCACCTGATTGGCTGATAAAAGCTGTGTGTCCAGGAATTGCCATTTTGGCTGCAAATGTTGCATTTAGGCCATAAGAGGGGTTCATGAGGCCAAGGCAGTTAGGTCCGATAATACGCATATTATTTTTTTTGGCACGTGCAAGAATTTCTTTTTCGAGATTAATACCTGATATGCCAAGTTCTTTAAAACCAGCAGATATGACGATCGTAGCTTTAATATTAGCGTCTACACATTCAGATATAATGGATGGTACAGTTTTGGCAGGCGTTATAATGATTGCAAGGTCGATTTTTTCTTTGATAGCGCCTACATTAGGGTAGCATGTTATTCCAAGTACTTGTTCACGCTTTGGGTTCACTGGAAATAAGGTGCCTTTAAAGGAGGACGTTATTAGATTATTCATAAGAGTTCTTCCAACGCTTCCTAGAGCTTCTGTAGCTCCGATAATGGCAATTGTTTGTGGAAGAAAAAATGAGCTTAAGATATGTGGAGGTGTATCTAAAAAATCATGAGAGGGATCTATACTAAAGGGTATTGACATGAGGTGCTTTCCTAAATTCTACCTCATAGATAACGTTTTTTGCGTTAATAGCGCAAGAAATTACATTAAATAACCCACGATAGAGAGCGTAAATGTTGCAAAGAAGGGGATTTTTGCAAAGCGCGTTTCATAGAGTTTATATCCAATATTGGAAAGGCTCAAAACAATAAGACCTGGGCATAAGACTTGTAGAACTGGAGAGAGCATATTAGCAATTCCTGTAAAACCAAAGTTTGCAATAAAGCAAGATAAGCTCAAAGTGATAATGAGTGGCAAGATACGTCCAACTTTATCTTGAAAAAGGTCTTGTTTGATGTAGTCTGCGCAGATAGAAACAAGAGGAATTGCAGTTGTAAGGCAAGCCATAGCAACAGCTACGCTTGATACAATAGAGCCATAGTGTCCAAGAAGATACATGGATATACCAGAAAGCCTGGCTTCTGGTGGTAAATTAGGATCGAGCAGGGGTGTATAGAAAGAAGAGACATAAGTTAGGCCTACATACATTCCTGACAATAATCCGGCTGCAATAAGACATGCTTTTAGCATTTTACGAAATAGCATGCGACTTCTTGTTTTTTTATCTATCTGTGTGTTTTCATCATGAATAAAATGAGCCAGTACAAGAGGTGCAAAAATAAAAGATGCGATGAGATCAAGTGTATTGTACCCGACATTTAGCCCGCTTGTAAATGCTTCAGTTTTGCTAAATCCAAATGATAGAGGATCTGGAGCGTGATAAAAGCCCATCACCAAGATACCGCCGAGCGATATGAGAAGAAGTGGGGTTAAAACAAGCCCAAGAAGGTCGATAACTCTCTGTTTTTTTAAAGTGAAGCACAAAACAAAAAGGCTTGCAAGGATGCTGAATCCTATGAGAGTGATATTCTCTGGCATGTAGGGCTGAAGCGTTGCATAAGACAGCGTGATAAGTCTTGGTATTGAGCCAATAGGTCCTAAAATTGCTTGAATGATAAAAATAAGAAAGATGGAGGGAAGTTTACCTATGCGGCCAAAGAAGGCTCTATAATTTCCTTCGAAGAGCATCATAGATATAAGGCCTAAGAGAGGAAGGCTAACACCTGTGATGATTAATCCCAGCATGGCGTAGAAATTCTGACTTCCTGCTTGGCCGCCCAAAATGATAGGCCATATGAGATCGCCTGCTCCAAAGAACATCGAAAAAAGCGCAAGCCCGGCAGCTATGACACTAGAATGATTTTTTTTAGTCATTCGTTTCCCTTAGTTTGGCAATTTTTCAAATAGCTAGTAAAAAAAGTATACACTAAAAGCCTTATTTTTTTCCAGTATCTTTCATTAAAGTATTAATAAAAAATTAAAACACAATGTTTGGCATTTTATTTTTCTTTATCTTTTTATAAAGAAGCATAGGGATAATTAAAACGGGTACTCCAAAATAAAAGGATGCGCGTAAATGTTCATTGAGAGCTACAAACACTAAACAGCCAACTTGAAGCCATATGCTAAGATGAGTAAGATAAGGAAACCATTTTACTGAGTAGTGTAAAACTTCAGTGGAGCGCCCCTCCCGAAGTAAAGCTCTTCTAAAGCGCAGTTGACACCAACAGATGGAGATCCAGCATACAGCACCTGTAAATCCTGAAATTGCAAGGAGATTTGCATAGACATTTTGTGAAGAAAAAAAGTAGGCAATACCGAGCATGCACCAGATTCCTCCAAGGGTAAATAGAGTAACCCTTGCAGGGACGCGCTGTTTATTAAGCACACTTAACACTTTTGGTGCCATGCCATGCTTACTTAATGCGTACATGGAGCGTACGGTTCCGTAGAGTCCACCATTTGCACACGAAAGAGCTGCTGCAAGAACTACAAAGCTGAAAAGGTGAGCAATAGGACTCATTCCATAATGTTGTAGAGCCATTGCAAAGACGCTTTCTGATAAATTAGCTTTTTGCCAAGGAAATATTAAAACAAGAAGAAAAGTAGGAATTAAATAGAGGCCAATAATACGGTAAGTTACATGATTAATAATTTTAGGGATCGTTTTTGTTACATTATGAGCTTCTGATGCGCTAAGTCCTATGATCTCAGAGCCTTGAAAGTTAACAAGAAGCATGACCATGTTAACTAAGAGAACCCACCCACCATTTGGAAAAAAGCCTCCATTATCAAAGATATATCTACCTTCTATGATTTCGTGATCTGCAGATCCTATAACGCCAAAGAAGATGAGGACAGCGAGGATGCAAAAGAGCACGAGAGCTAAAATTTTGATGATGGCAAGCCAAAACTCCACTTCTCCAAAGGTCTTTACATGAGAAATATTAATGCCTGTGACTAGTAGCCCAAAAAGAACGGCCCATATGTATTCGGAGACATTGGGGACAAAGTAGTTCATGATAATGCCAGCTGCAAGACATTCAGAGGGAATATAGACGACCCAAGTCATCCAGTAGGACCAACCGACTCCACATGCCCATGCAGGGGATACAAATTTTGCAGCATAACTGACAAAAGAACCAGAGGTTGGCATGGCGATGGTTAGCTCTGCTAAACACATCATTGTCAAGTAGGTGATAAGTGCGCCTAAAATGTAGGCAAGAAAGGCACAAGGGCCAACTTCGTGCACCAAATAACCCGTTCCAAGAAAATAAGCAGAACCGATAATGCCACCAAGAGCTATTAGGTGAATATGTCGCGGTTTTAGCCCTTTATGGAGTTCATTTTCATTCATGCACAAATCCTACTTATTTTTTTAGTAAAGATATAAAAAATCTCCCATAAAGGGGTTAAATTTAATTTTTTAAAGGTTTAGGCCAACAGTTTAATAAAAGAAAGGATTTTTTTTTAGTAAAATCAATGCGTAAGTAAATCTTTACAGAAAATTTATATTTTGAGTATACAATACGCTTAAAACAAATTTTTTAAGGACGAGATTATGGCAGAAATAGAATCTTTAGAACAATTTTCGCGAGCACTTGCTACTGTGGTTGTAGGTATGGTAAGTATCGTAGGTGCGGGCTTTGCAACAGTTCCTATGGCTCATAAAGCAACATGTTGGCTTGGAAGGTATCTGTACCCTGTATCTAATCAGCATAGTTTTGTAGATCCGGATGATAGAGATTGGTTTATTCCCTATGTGGGACTTCGAATTAACGAAGAAAAATATAAGAGCTTATCTACGACGCGTAAGATATGTTGCTTTGCAGCGATGCTTTTTACAGGTACTGTAACTGGAGCATTTGTTGGGGGACTCATCACAGGAACTGTGGCTTTAGCTGTAGCTGGTGGACCATTTGCTATAAGCATTCCCATCTTTGCAATGGGAGTATCTATCTGTTCAGTTGTAGGCGCAGTAACAGGAGCTTTTCATGATCCTGGATTTTTTCAGAAGGTTTACAATGCTTTTACAGATTGGAGATTGCGATAAACCCAAGCGGTAGCAAGAATGGTAAGGGGCACTGTTGCAAACATGCCGATGCCAAGGCATAATACGCCAATAACTCCAATGATATAAAGTACAGCATAGAGAGCAAAGAGATCCCATTTTACTCCCATGGTAATTTTTGCACTCATTTTGAGAGCTTTGATGGGGCCAAGCTTTTGATCTACAATGAGATATCCATAAAACCCATAGCGAGTGGCCCAAATAACAGCTGGAAATACAAGTAAAATTAATCCTGCTGCAATGATGAGCATGTAGAGGATGTGTGCGATTAGAAATTTAAAAAACAGTGGAAAGCAGCTATATAAATTGCTGATTTTAGCTTTGTTTTGGTCTTTAACTGCAAGAGAGGCTTTGATAAAGCCCATGTTAACAACTAGTGCAAGAATAAAATAAATGACTAAGAAGAGAATTCTAAGTAGGGGGTATTGGTGAGCGTCAAAATAAGCGCTGATGCCAAAGGGAATTATGAGAGAAATGGATGCTAAAAGGATAAAGCCTACAAAGAACCAAAAGTGCTCTTTCATTTTGTTCCAGCCAAATTTTATCGATTCGCCTACAGAAAAACCCTTTATTTCCATTAAATTTTCCTCCCAAGTAAAAACTTGACACTACCACTCTAATCTTTTTTATACAAGAGATTCTACATGGATGCAGCAATTAGGAGTGGCGATGGATTTATAAGTGTTTTCTCGTCTAGTAGGCCAAATGAAGCGGAAACTAGAAATTAAAGTCACAAAAATCAACGTTATTTCAAATAATTATCAGCAATGTTAGCAAAAAAATAATAAAAAAAATCAGGCAACAAGCTAGTGGTTGTATGGAAGGTTTTTTGAGAAAAAAATGGACTATAAATTAATGCAAACATTATTTTGGGGAGGGTCTTTACCAAAACGTAACTGAATCGGAT